>WLIC01000099.1 GCA_009702405.1 Actinomycetota bacterium | reverse complement strand
CTAAAGATAATTTGGACAGACGAAACATGTGATCTCCGATTTATGAATTTATTTACCTAGGTAAACAATAATACTGGGTGAGCCCTTCTTCGAGTCTAATCAGTCTGTGGAAACAGCAATATTCAAGATATTCACAGAAAGTTCATACGGTTACCTCTAAGGCTCATTGGGTAGAATTGGGGGAATACTTGGAGTGGAGAGCACATTTGAACGAGGTTAAATTCAGGGCTATCGAGTCCAAAGAATTAGTTCCTAGCCAATGGGAACACCTAGCCGATTCTTCCCTCAGCGTCTTCAACATGGCTCTGGTAGCACTCGAAGATGGCTATCTCGTTGCGTACCGGTTTGTTAGTGCCGTGGACATGAAGAGAAGAATAGCCACATGTTTGCTCGACGGTAACTTCAAAGTCGTTCCAGGATCAGCCAAACCTTTTTCAGATCACCTAACTTTTGCCTCAACTCAGGTTTCTGAACAGAGTAAGCACTGGTTCGCGGACCCAAGACTCTTTGAACTAAAAGGTGAGCTGTATTTAGTTTGGAATAACGGACACACCGAGGATGATTTCAACCAACAATTCATCGTGAAGCTAAGCGGTGAGTCAGCTCTGCCACTTGAGCCAGCAAGAGAACTAGTACTTAGGGCAGCCAGACGCAAAACCGAAAAAAACTGGGCCTTGTTCGAATCTGATAATGAAATTTGGGCTGTGTATTCTGCAAACCCACACATAATCTTGAAAGTCGACCTAGATTCTTCAGAAACGGAAGTGCTCTGCGACATAGATAACCTGATCTCTTGGAAATCTAAATACAGTGAGATTTTTGGTTTTATGCGTGGCGGCGCTCAGCCAATTAGATATAAGGATGGCTTCCTAAACGTTGTTCACTCAAGGTACAACATGCACGATGGTGTCGAGTATGTTCCAGCGCTATACGAATTCTCTGCAAAGTATCCTTTTGCTCCAATTAGCGAACTAGCTCACCCAATAGATTTAGGCTTTGACCCTCACAGCGATGCAAGTCATCACGGCTTCGTGGATAGCAGAGCCATTGATCTAAATCCAACAACTACCTGGGTCGTGTATCCAACTGGATTTGCCCTCAGGGGAGACCAGTATGTAATCACTGGCGGATACAACGACTCACACTGCTTTATTGCAACAGGCAAAGTCGAAGAACTTGCTAAACCAATGGTCAAAGTTAAAGCAACTTTGCAACCAAAGATTAAGCCTGTTGGTTCTGTCGATGTTAGTAGTGTCGCTGGCTTTACCATTGAGCCAATTCAACCGAAACTACCTCTGTTCTGGTGGGAAGCTAAAAACAGAGCGATGAGCCCAAACATTACTAATCAACTATTTAGATTTGGTAACTTCGGCGACGAAGCTTCAGAACAATTGATCGCAAAACTTACAGGTTCTCAACCCAGACAAGCGCTACCTGGCGACCGTAAGTTGTTAGCCATTGGTTCAGTTCTCCATAGAGCTTCAAGTGGGGACACAATCTGGGGTTCCGGACTCAAATCGGAAGCTGCTTTGGATGAGCATCCAGGCGGAGATATTCTGGTTACCGCCGTTCGTGGTCCTATGACCCTTGATGTTTTGAAGAAAAAAGGCTGGGATGTAAGCAGAGTTACCGAACTGTTTGACCCAGGTGTGCTTATGCAACATCTCTGGGCTGCAGAGCTCAAGAAACAATCTCCTGAAGCCAATAGTTCCAGAGGCAAGATCAGAATCTTGCCTCACTTTAGGGATGAGATTGTCTTCAAACGTTGGCACCATGAACACCTAAAAAGCTTTATCTCTGCGGACAATGATCCAATAACTGTTTTGAAGCAGATGCTCGGAGCTGAAATTGTCTATTCAACATCGCTGCATGGAATCATCTTTGCGGAGAGCTTGGGAATACCTGCAATCTGGATTGACTCACCAGGTAAAGAGGGACATTTCAAGTATCTGGATTATTACGCAGGTACCGGAAGAACCGGAATTAAAGCTGCAGCCAATCTTGCAGAAGCTTTCAAGATGAATGCTCCAGCATTACCTAAGTTCGACAATGAGAAATTACTGGCAACTTTCCCAGCAAAAGAAATAGCAGAGCTTGCTAGGTCTTCACAGCCGGCAGTTGAAGCTCTGATTTGGGCGGCATCCGGAGTGAAAGATTTCGACAGAAGAACTGAAATTAATTTCACCAGGCAATGGGATGAACAGTCTGAAGCTACTTGGGTCAAAACTAAGTCTGCTTCGCTTACGCTCATGCCGATGAAACTTCCTCGAGCTTATGGGACTATCAAACTTCAACTTAGAACTTGTGACATGAGGCTATCAACCGGAAATCAACAGGTAACCGTAACAACTTCCGCTGGTAGCCAAGCAGTTCTAAATTGGTCTAGTGGGGATATGCGAGCCAAGGAAGTGATTCTTCCCATAGATGCAGCATCAATGGCTCAGGGTCTCACCATTCATTTGAAAGCTACTAAAGTTGGCCCTCAACTAAGTTGGAAGAGCCCAACAAGATTCGGATCAGTTGGAATAGTAAGTATTCGCACTAACTGATGCCTGGCAGCTGGGACTATTCAATACCTCCAATTCAAGCCGGCTGCTTAGGCTAAACTGGTACCTGCTACAAACAAGCCTTCGTAGCTCAGTGGATAGAGCAAGAGCCTTCTAATCTCTTGGTCGCAGGTTCGATTCCTGCCGAGGGCGCGTAACTAATAACTAATCAGGGGGTTACATTGAAAAAGTTACTTATTACCTCAAGCATTTTGCTGGTAACTCTGGTTGCAGCTTGCTCAAATACACCGGATGCCTCTAAATCGACCAGCATTCCAACTCACTCTGCTAAAGCCGCAAGTTATAGCGGAGAGACTCGAACCACAGATCAACTGCTTACCGCTCTAGCGACAGTTGATGAAAGCTGGACTGAGAGGTTAGATGAAAACCCCAATACGGTAACCACTTTTACTAAGTCAAATTGTTCAATTTGGGTCTACAACTCTTTCCAAGATGCTGTCGATGATGACGAAGGAACAAATGGCGATAGCTGGACCTACATAGGTTCCTATGGTCAATTGGGCTTGATCCTTAATGGCACACTGGATGAATGTCGCTCAGGTATCCCTGAGGATGTCTGGGTTCCTAATTATGTTGATGAGGTAACTTCTTCTTCTAAGGTCTTATCAGCCTCTGAAGCTCAAATACTGGAATGCCTAACCATACATTCTGACTGCCTCAAAGATGAAGATAAATCTTTACCAGGACATAGTCTGATGAGTCCTCTTGAATCTTTAGAACAACTTCTAATTCTTGATGAGAATGGCTTCTGTGTGGATTCTGTTGGCGAGATGGTTACAGCCCAGTTAGCTGGCTGTGAACTGACTGAAGAGAAGGCAGGCAGTAATCCGGAGATAATCAACTCAAGTGGATTGTGGGTCATTGAAACCCGTTCGGTGAGAGATATTGTTTCTGCAGCGGCTTCGACTTCACCACATCTAGGAAAATACATGATCTACGGTGATGGGTGGGTTGTATTAGTTCATGGTTCGACTGAAGCTCAAAAGGATATGTTTATTGAGATGAACAAGCTTATTAATGGGCACTTAGTTGCAAGGTACTAATTCTCAGGCTGTGAGTCACCAAAGAGTGAAGGCGCATAGGTCAAATGGCTTTCCCTGTTGCATAAGGGGAATAGGCTCATAGTTATGAGTCAACTCAGAAATAGAGAGAACGGGCTGCCCACCGATCCTCTTCCGGATGCGGTAGTCAAGCTATCTTTGGCATCCTCTTTGACTCTCTTGGGAGTTTTCACGGTATTCATGGTTCTAACCGGTTTTACCAGAGTTGTTCCCTTACCTCTAGACATCGCAGGTCCGCCGGGGCCAGTTTCATTTGCTGTTGGGCCTCAGGGTTCATCTCAAACACCAGACCTAAGCGATCAGGGAGCTACTGGACCGCAAGGACACTTGGGTTCGGAATTAGTAGTTGGGCCACCTGGGCCCAAAGGTGATCCTGGCGACGATG
>WLIC01000098.1 GCA_009702405.1 Actinomycetota bacterium | reverse complement strand
TTACACTGTAAATCATGGCTAGAACTGTAAACCCTGAAGCTCAAAAGGCGGCAATGGCCGGCCTTATTGACTCTGGCGTAGCAGCCATAGCAAAAGATGGCATCGATCAGATTTCTGTGCAATCCATCAGTGATGGAGCTAAGAACAGTCGCCCTACCTTTTACTCATACTTTGGCGACATCAACGGTTTACTAGCTGAAATCTGGCTAGCTAAGGCTGACCAATGGCTTGAACTTATTACCAATCCAGAGATAAACCCTGGGGCTTTGAGCCCAAGCGACAATATCCTGAATCGCACCATGACTGAGATTCTGGCAACCGCCCATCGTATTCCTGAAGTTGATGAACTAGTTCAACCAAAGATGGCTAAGTGGTGGTCTGGCTTCGACGGCAAGCCAGAGATCGTGAAGCAAAAGGCCATTTGGCTATTTGCCGAGCGTTTGGGTGTCACCATTACTGACCCAGTCGATCCGATGGTTCATCAAGCTGAATTTGTTGAAGCTGCTTTCAGGATGATCCCTGATAACTATCCAACCCTTCCTAAAGAGGTAGCGAAACAGCAGTTGCCTAAGGTGTCAGAGCCTTCAGTTGAAGGTGAAAGCCTTGAAACCAAGCTGATGCAGGCAGCTATTGGGGTTATTGCTTCCAGTGGTGTGAAATCTGCTTCCATGGCTCGTGTTGCAAGACGTGCTCAGGTATCAACCGGTGCTGTTTACCCTCGCTTTGCCAAGGTGGATAACCTGGTCGAGAGCGCTTTCGGTGAAGCTGTGAACAAGGTTGTCGAGCAGAACTTCGGCTTGTTAGTCGGGTCTTCCTTCACAGCAGAAGACTTCGGTTCCTTTGTAATGGCTGGATTGCTGCCAGATAGACAGATTTGGCGTAACTTCAGAATCGAGATCCATCTTGGTGCGAGAACCAGACCAGAACTAAGCAACCGGATGGCTCAGAACCTCAGGGACACCAACGCCATGGTGTCCACAAAACTAACCGCTTTTCCTATCCCTTACCTAACAACAGGGCCAATCCCTTACCTTGTACATTCTGTTGGTATTGGACTAGCTGTCCTTCAAAATGCTGGAATCCCCGTGGGGTCCCTTGATCACAGACAAATCTCTAGGGCCATGACTGATGTCATTAATGCCTCAAATCCCTCCAAATAGCCATATATTCGGTTTTTATAACTTTTCATAAAACCCCTCTAAATCATTTGACAATGGCAGATATTGTTGGAAAAATAACTAACGAGGTATTAGAACCCATCAATTAGCCAAAGGAAAATCATGAACACAGAAAAGAAAAAGCGCAACAAGCCTCTAATCTTTGCTCTTATCGGAGCAGGTGCACTTGTTGCAAGCATCGGTGGCGTATTCGCTACCAACTCAATCACTATCAACAGCAATAACGGGATCGAATTCGGTCAGGGCCTTTCATCAACAAACACCTGTGACGCAGCTCTTACAACTTCTCTCAACCAGGAATTCAACGCTTCCACAGGAATCTTCGATGCAACTGAGGTTGTTGTTAGCGGAATTAAAGACTTCGCTTGCAATGGTAAGACATTACACGTTTCACTAGTTGACGGATCAGGCGTAGTTTGTGGCGTTGATGGAACAGACACCAGCGGAACAAACCAAGACTCCTTCACAATTGCAGATGACGGTGACTCAGTCGATCAAGATGTAACAAAGACTGTGACTATTGAAGCTAACTGTGACGCTTCATCTATCACTAAAGTGGCAATCACTACCAGCTAGTTAATAGACGGTCACTCTAATGCCTAAAAAGCAAAGTGCTTCAAGATGGCTGTCAGGTCTCCTGGCAGCCATCTTGTTAATACCTGCAGTTCTATCTTTTGCTGGTGTTATCACCATGCGAGTTGTTCTGACTGACTCGATGGAACCAAGAATTTATCCCGGTGATTTAGTTGTTAGCGCTAACTGGGTTAAACCTGGTTTAGGCGATACAGCCATCTATCACCAGAAAGACATCACCGGAACTTTCCGTCAGGATGTTGTTCACCGTGTGATCACTATGAATGAACAAGGTGAATATCAATTCAAAGGTGACAACAACAAATCTATGGATGCTCTAAGTGTTCCCAAGAACGATGTTGTTGGAACAGTCTTTATGAAAGTTCCTGGAGTTGGAAATCTTCTAACTGCAACTGGTCTTCTGTTCTTAGCTTTAATTATCGGTGGACTTGTAGCTGTGTATTACGGCATCAAACTTCTACGTAAATAAGTTCCAATGAAAACAAATCGAATTCTGGCAATTCTTTCTGCCCTTCTAATTGTTGGTGGGCTAATTGTTTTAAGCACAGGAAGAGCACAGGCTGCACCAACTTGGATAAGCAAAAGCTTTACAGGATTCGCATTTGAAAAGTCTTTACTAACCCCAACCATGAAGACAGAGATCACTAACTGGGTGAAAGCAAATCCAGGTTATGGAATGGTTAGCTGCATTGGTTACACCGGCTTCAACGTCAAAAAAAGAGACCAAGTTTTCTTACAAAACCTAGCTGTTGCTAGAGCAAAACGAATTTGCGATTTTATTCACACCGGTAACGGTGGAATCTCTGTTTTTAGCACTAAAGGTATTCCCGGTGATGGCAAGAGCGCAACTGCCCGTAAGGTAACCGTAACTCTAATAAAGGTGCCTGATGACGGTAACGGTGGCGGAACTGGAACAGTAACTGTTGGTGTTTGTGACAGCGCACTGAGAGCCATTATGCAGTCGAAGATAGTTGCAGGAGATTTCTCCTTCGCACGGATCACAATCAGAGATATTTCCACGAGCTGTAAAGGTAATGTTATGGATGTTTATCTTCTTGACGAGAGCGGTAACCAGCTAGCTTCTGCTCTTGATAATGAGATAACAACAACATGGCTCAGAGTTGGTTCTTCTTTATTTACCCCAACAGATGTCAGGTCAAACCTGATCAAAAAGGTTGCTTTCGAAATTCGAAAGAACTAGCCAGGTAACTTACAGGCCGGTGTTCCACCAGGCAGCTTGTGACGATATTTAGCTACCAAGCGGTAGGTTGGCTTAGCAAGCCAGCGTAAAGCTGGACTCATAGCAACCATTCCTATAAATCTGACAACTGGGTTTGGTTGAACTCTAAACGTCATAGCGAAGCCCTCATGGCCGCCATAAGCCTTGCCATCAACTAACAGGTAAACCTGATCAGCGCATTGTTCTTTAGTAATTGGAAGACCAGTGAAGTCTTGGTACTGCCAAGGGGTTGCTTTGATAGCTACTTTGCTTTTCTTCACGATGTAGTTAGCTGTTGTGGTGCAAAAACCACAGTCCCCATCAAAGATGAGCACAATCTTTGGATTGCTCATACTCCAAGAATACCCCGCTCTATAAGAGCAGCTCTATAGAGCCCTGCTGCATCCTCATCAAATGCACAGAGTTCAATGAGTTTTATGTTTACTAGTTCATCTTTGTCTTTGGCTAAAGTATCGGCAACTACAGCTGCTGCTAGATCCATTGGATAACCGTAGATACCAGTGCTGATGTTAGGAAATGCTATTGATTGACATTTGAGTTCATCGGCTAGTAATAACGAAGCTTTGTATGCACTAGCTAGAAGAGCAGGCTCGCCATCTTCACCTCCATACCAAATTGGTCCAACCGCATGGATTACATGTTTAGCTGACAACTTATAAGCACCTGTTGCAACTGCGAAACCTGTCGGGCAACCCTCTGGATATCTAGTTTGTGCCTCTGATTCGAGTTCAAAACCACCAGCAGCTCTATGTATAGCCCCACATACTCCACCGCCAGAGATGAGCCTTTGGTTGGCAGCATTTACTAGTGCATCAACCCTGCGGGTAGTGATGTCGCCAACCAGAACTTTGATTTTTGCTGCCATGGAAGAACTATAACTAGCGGATAACGTTTGCGAAACACAAGCCAAAACAGAGTTCTATTTCAGCGTCCCCAAATGGCATACTGCTAGCCTAAAAGTACTTAACCATCAATCGATAAGGGGAGTTATAAATGTTAAGTTCTGAAGCAAATCTAAATGTTGTGCTT
>WLIC01000097.1 GCA_009702405.1 Actinomycetota bacterium | reverse complement strand
GAATCTTTTTGTAATTCCTGTGCAAACTTAAGTGGATCTGGTCGAAGCCCAAACCAGAACACCAGGGTTGAAAGTATTTGAGCTGCAACAGTAAACAGGAATGGACCTGTCATGGTTGGCAGCCCAAAGAACTTGCCTAAGACTTCACCAGGGCCAAAAAGGTTAGGCCCTGTGACAGCGCCTACTGTTGTTGCCCAAACCACTAAGCCGATAGATCTTCCGGTTTTACCAGGAACTGGAATATCGGTTGCAGCAAAACGAGCTTGCAGTGAGGTAGCGGAACCTGCTCCAAGCAGGAAGATACCCAATAGAAGAAGAGGGAACAGTCGAAGACTGGCCGCATTGATAACGGTGGTAGCACCGGTAATAGCTAGGGCAGCTCCTGTGGCAAGGGAGATTCTTCTACCTTTGGCATAGGCAAGTCTTGATAGTGGAATAGCCCAAATAGCTGCTCCAAGGGTGCTAAAAGTAGCTGCGGCACCTGCCCAGGACTCAGATCCGCTCAAATCACGGGCTAAAAGTGAGCCTATAGAGAGCACGGAACCTAGCCCAAAACCGCCTAAAACCTGGCCTGCAGCCAATATTCTGATGGTTCTGCGCTGTATTTGCTCAATATCTTTCACCCTGTCAATCTACGCCACGCTGGTAAACTTGAGGTTCAGCCGTATTTTGAGGTGTCTAATGACAAGCAAACCCCTAACCCTCGCCGAAAAGGTGTGGAATGACCACTTGGTGGCCAAAGGGGAGAACGGCGCACCCGATTTATTGTTCATTGACCTTCATCTAATTCATGAGGTAACCAGTCCTCAGGCTTTTGATGGTCTTCGTTTGGCAGGACGTTCGGTTAGACGACCAGATCTGACCATCGCCACCGAAGATCACAACACTCCAACTATCGACATTGATAAGCCGATTGCTGATCCAACCAGCCGCACTCAGATTGAAGCTCTTAGACATAACGCTAAAGAGTTCGGTATTCGTATTCACTCGCTAGGTGATGTTGAGCAGGGCATTGTTCACGTTGTTGGACCACAGCTAGGTCTTACCATGCCTGGTATCACCGTTGTCTGTGGTGATTCACACACTTCAACCCACGGTGCTTTTGGAGCTCTTGCTATGGGTATTGGAACAAGTGAAGTTGAACATGTTTTAGCAACTCAAACTTTGCCACTGAAGCCTTTCAAAACCATGGCTATCAATGTTGAGGGAACACTAAGAACTGGCGTAACTGCTAAAGACATCATCTTGGCTGTAATTGCCAAGATCGGTACCGGTGGTGGTCAGGGCTATGTTCTTGAATACCGTGGTAGCGCGATTAGATCTTTGTCTATGGAAGCTCGTATGACTATTTGCAACATGTCTATCGAAGCAGGAGCTCGAGCTGGCATGGTGGCTCCTGATGAAACAACTTTTGAATACCTCAAAGGTAGAGCTCATGCTCCTCAGGGTGATGACTGGGATAGTGCAGTTGAGTATTGGAAGACACTTCCAACAGATGTTGGTGCAACTTTTGATGCTGAAGTTTTCTTAGATGCCAATACTCTTGATCCTTTTGTGACTTGGGGAACCAACCCAGGTCAAGGTGTTTCACTAAATGATGTTGTTCCTGAGCCAGCTTCTTTCAGCGATGCTAATGAAGTAGCGGCAGCTCAACGAGCGCTGGAATACATGGACCTAGTTCCTGGTACCAAGATGAAAGACATCAAGGTTGACACTGTGTTCCTAGGTTCTTGCACTAACTCAAGAATTGAAGACCTTAGAGCAGCTGCTGCCATCATCGAAGGTAAGAAGAAATCAGATCATGTTCGCATGCTGGTTGTTCCTGGTTCTGCAAGAGTTCGTCTGCAGGCAGAACAGGAAGGCTTAGACCAGATTTTCAAAGACTTTGGTGCTGAGTGGAGATTTGCTGGTTGCTCAATGTGTTTGGGTATGAACCCTGACCAGTTAGCCCCTGGGGAGCGAGCAGCATCAACATCAAACCGTAACTTCGAAGGAAGACAAGGTAAGGGAGCGAGAACTCATCTTGTTTCTCCTTTGGTTGCAGCAGCAACAGCTATTAGAGGAACACTTTCTGCACCGCAAGATTTGGAGGAGAACTAATGGATAAGTTCACAACCTTCACAGGTGTTGCAGTTCCGCTAAGAAGATCAAATGTTGATACCGACCAGATCATTCCTGCTGTTTATCTAAAGCGAATTACTAAAACAGGTTTTGATGATGCACTGTTTGCTTCATGGCGTAATGACCCTGAGTTCATTTTGAATCAGGATGCTTATAAGCACGGTGAAGTTCTAGTTGCAGGCCCTGACTTTGGCACAGGTTCATCTCGTGAGCATGCTGTTTGGGCTTTGCGTGACTATGGTTTCAAAGCAGTTCTATCTTCTAAGTTTGCAGATATCTTCAGAGGCAACGCAGGTAAGCAAGGTCTAGTTACCGGTGAAATCAGTGATGAAGACACTGAGAAGCTTTGGGCTGCGATAGAGGCTAATCCTGGAGTCAAGATTGAAATCGATCTAATCAACAAGGTTGCCACCCTAGGAGACCTACGCGTTTCTTTCGCTATTGACGAATACACTAGGTGGCGTCTGATTGAAGGTTTAGATGACATTGGTCTAACCCTCAGAGATGAAGCAGCGATCACAGCTTTTGAAGCAAAGCGTCCAGCTTGGATGCCTAAGACGTTACCGGCAAGGCACTAGGAGAGCGATGAGTCAGATACAAGTTCAAGGTGGGAAACCGCTAAATGGTCGCGTGGATGTTCGCGGTGCTAAGAACCTAGTAACCAAGGCTATGGTTGCTGCCCTGCTAGGTGAAACTCCTAGCGAACTTAGGGATGTTCCTAAGATCTCTGATGTTGAGGTTGTTCAAAGACTGCGCGAGCTTCACGGAGGGAAGATTGAGTTCAGTGACTCAGGTGTTATGAAGTTAGACCCAACCAATGTGAAGTCTGCTCGCATGGTTGATATTGATGCTCACGCAGGTTCATCTCGTATCCCTATCTTGTTTTGTGGGCCGCTGCTTCACCAGCTAGGTGAAGCTTTTATTCCTGACCTTGGTGGTTGTCACATTGGAGATCGCCCAGTTGATTTCCACCTAGAGGTTCTTCGTAACTTCGGTGCAGTTATTGAAAAGCTTCCTAATGGAACTCGCATGTCAGCACCTAATGGGTTACACGGTGCCAAGATTTCTCTTCCTTACCCATCAGTAGGAGCAACAGAACAGGTACTACTAACAGCAACTAGAGCTGAAGGCCTAACTGAGCTATCTGGTGCTGCTGTTGAGCCAGAGATTATGGACCTAATCGCAATCTTGCAGAAGATGGGTGCCATCATCTCTGTTGACACTGATCGTGTGATCCGCATTGAAGGTGTTTCAGTTCTAAATGGTTACTCTCACCGTGCACTATTCGATAGAAACGAAGCAGCTTCTTGGGCTGCAGCAGCTCTTGCTACCGGTGGAGAGATCATGGTTGGCGGAGCGCGTCAGCAAGAGATGACAACTTTCCTAAACGTATTTAGAAAAATCGGTGGAGCTTTCGAGATTGAAGAAGATGGTATTCGATTCAAGCATCCTGGTGGCGAATTACAACCAGTTGTTATTGAGACCGATGTTCACCCAGGCTTTATGACTGACTGGCAACAGCCTCTTGTTGTTGCAATGACTCAGGCAACTGGTTTCTCAATCGTGCACGAAACTGTTTATGAAAATAGATTTGGATTTACTGACGCACTAGTTCAGATGGGTGCTCAGATTCAGATCTATCGTGAATGTCTTGGTGGTAACTCTTGTCGCTTTGGTCAAAGAAACTTCTATCACTCAGCCGTTATCTCAGGTCCAACCAAACTTAAAGGAGCAGACATTAGAGTTCCTGATCTTCGTGGTGGTTTCTCACACATGGTGGCAGCACTTGCTGCTGAAGGAACTTCAAATGTTTCTAACGTTCAACTGATTTCAAGAGGTTACGAACATTTCTTAGACAAGCTCACTGCTTTGGGTGCTGACTTTACTTACTCGGAATAACTGATGGCTAAAAAATCAGCTGCTGAAATCAAAATGCCTGCACTTGTGCCAGGCAAGGAGATTACTTGGAAAGTTAG
>WLIC01000096.1 GCA_009702405.1 Actinomycetota bacterium | reverse complement strand
GTGAACATTCTCAAACACCAAACGGCCAGTTGGCTTATCGATAACTTTAACAACCTCAGGATCTGCAATATCGACCTTGGTATCAATAACTTCAAAGAAACGCTCAACAGCAGTTCTAGCGTCGATAGTCATCGACAACAAGAAACCGATTGAGTCTATTGGCCAGTGCAGAACACGTGTAGTGAGGATGAAAGCGCTGAGGGCACCGATGGTTAGATCGCCATTAACAATCTGTCCGATACCAATAATCAAACAAACACCTAGCGCAACATCAGGAATAGTTGAGAAGAAGAACCAAAGTCTAGAAACCATCTTGGCTTTCTTTAGCTCTGTGCTTCTTAGGTTCATGGCATCTTTAGCAAATTTCTCGGTCATGAATGAACCTCTACCGAAAGCTTTCAGAACACGAATACCATGAACGCTTTCTTCAACCGCGGTAGCTAGATCTCCAGCTTGGTCTTGGCTCATTCTGGCGGTGACGTGATATTCCTTTTCAAATCTGAAACCAAGTACCCAAAGCGGTGACATGATTACTAGGAATATGGTTGCCAAGATTGCGTTGTATGAATAGAGCACGGCAAAGCCAACAATGATGGTCAAAAGGTTAGCTACCAAAAGCACTAGACCGAAAGATAGCCAACGTCTAATCATGCTCAGGTCACCTGTGACACGAGATAGTAACTGTCCGCTAGGCCACTTGTCATGGAATGCCACTGGCAGATCCTGCAGCTTGGCATAAAGGGTTCTTCTCAAACCGGCTTCAACGTGGGTACCTGGAGTTAGCACTAGCCATCTACGAAGTAGGACCATGGTGGCCTCTAATAGACCCATACCAAGTACGGTTAGGACGGCTATCAGGAGAGCTTCAAAAGTCTCTGTCTTAGCTAAGTTGTTGATCAGACCTTGCAAGTATCTTGGAATGGCCAATGCAAACAAATGTCCTAAAAGTGCGGCTAAGGTGCCAAGCATTACTCGAGGTAAAGCGCTCTTGGCATAGGGGAATATGCGCAAAAGAGTGCCTACGGTACCCATTTTCTTCATCTTTGAATCAAACCTAAATCTCATAAAAGTTGCAAACCACGAAGGTGGTATGGCTTGTGCTGCAAAGCCTTTCAGTCTATCTGAAACAGGTAGGCTAGAAGCGGTTAAACCCCTAAAACACACCTATTTCATCCCACAAGGAGTAAATGTAACATGGCCCGCCACGGTAAAGTCTCGGTAATCGGTTCTGGTTTCTACGGAACAACAACAGCTCAACGACTAGCTGAATATGACATTTTTGAGACTGTTGTCTTGACTGACATTCTTGAAGGCAAGCCAGAAGGTGTTGCCCTAGATATCAACCAGTCCAGATCTATTGAAGGCTTTGAGACCAAGGTTGTTGGTGCCACCACAACTGTTGATGGTCAGGGTTATGAAGCTATTGCCGATAGCGACATCGTCATCATCACTGCAGGTCTGCCCCGTAAGCCTGGCATGAGCCGCATGGATCTACTAGAAGTTAACGCAGGCATTGTTGGCGGCGTAGCTAAGAACATTGCTAAGCATGCTCCTAACGCTGTGATCTTGGTTGTTTCTAATCCACTGGATGAAATGACTGCTCTTACTCAGAAGGCTTCTGGTTTTCCTAAGGAGCGTGTAATCGGTCAAGCTGGTGTCTTGGACACTGCACGCTTTACTAACTTTGTAGCAGAAGCTACTGGTGCTCATGTTTCTGATGTGAAGACACTAACTCTTGGTTCACATGGTGAAACCATGGTTCCTGTTCCATCTGTTTCAACTGTGAACGGTAAATCAATCACTGAAGTTCTAGGAGCTAAAAAAGTTGCTGAACTAGTTGATAGAACTCGTAACGGTGGAGCAGAGATCGTTGCATTACTAAAGACCGGTTCTGCTTACTATGCTCCATCAGCAGCTGTTGCTCGCATGGCTAAAGCTGTGCACGAAGATTCAGGTGCAGTATTCCCTGTTTGTGCTTGGGTTGATGGTGAATTTGGTATCTCAGGTGTTTACCTAGGCGTCGAAGCAAAACTAGGTAAAGGTGGAATCAAGCAGGTAGTTGAGACTCCTCTTGATGCAACTGAACTAGAAGCACTGAAGGTTGCTGCTGAAGCTGTTAGAGCTAAGCAAGCAGATATCGCTAACCTCTAGTGGTAGAAGTGGCGCTCACCAGTGAAGAACATGGTGAGGTTTGCCGCTTTAGCTGCAGCAATAACTTCTTCATCTCGAACTGAGCCACCAGGCTGAACAACAGCCTTAACTCCTGCATCGATTAGTACTTGTAATCCATCAGCAAATGGGAAGAACGCATCGCTAGCAGCAACTGAGCCGTTAACTCTTAGATCTCCCCTGGTTACCGCCAACTTACATGAATCAACTCGGTTAACTTGACCCATACCAACACCGATAGATGCACCTTCTTTAGCCAACAAAATCGCATTAGATTTCACAGCTCTAACTGCACGCCAAGCAAACTCTAGATCTGTAAGGGTTGCTTGATCTGGTTTAGCGCCAGAGACTAACTTCCAGTTAGTTGATGTGAAGCTAGCAAAGTTATCTGCCTCTTGAACCAAGAAACCTCCAGAGACCTGTCTAATCTCATTGGTCTCACGAGAATAGTTTCTAGGTAGTTCTAGAATTCTCAGGTTCTTTTTCTTCTCAATCAGAAGACGAAGAGCTTCCAGTTCATAGCCAGGAGCAATGATTACTTCAGTGAAAATCTCAAGGAGGTTCTGGGCCATCCCCATGGTCACGGTTCTATTAGCTGCTACCACTCCACCAAAAGCACTCACTGGATCACAGAGATAAGCAGCTGAGTGAGCATGGGCAATAGGGTCATCAACACCGCTTGGAGCAATAGCAATACCGCAAGGATTAGCGTGCTTGATGATGGCTACCGCTGGCTCTGAGAAGTCGTAAGCAGTTCTAACCGCTGCATCAGCATCAACGTAGTTGTTATAAGACATTTCTTTACCGGCATGCAATTTAGCCTGAGCAATACCTGAAACAGCCTGAGGAGCAATATTCCTATAAATAGCAGCTGACTGGTGAGCATTCTCACCATAACGAAGAACATTGAGTAACTCTGCTTCTAATTCAATTCTTTGCGGGAAGCCAGGGTTCTTATGGGAAGTGAGAATAGTTTGGTTAGGCAAAGCTCTAGTTTCAACTTCATTAGCGAACCAGTTAGCAACAGCTGTGTCGTAGCGAGAGGTATGAGCAAAAGCTAAAGCAGCTAGTTCACGTCTTTCAGCCAAGGTAGTTCCACCAGCATTGATAGCTTCAATTACCTCTGCGTATTTGCCCGGATCAACAACAATGGCAACATTCGCGAAGTTCTTAGCAGCACCCCTAACCATCGCAGGTCCACCGATGTCGATCTGCTCAACAACAGCATCACCTTTAGCTCCTGAGGCTACCGTTTTCACAAACGGATAAAGGTTCACAATAACAAGCTCAAAAGGTTCAATATCTAGCTGCTTGAGTTGCTCCTCATGGTTTATTAAACGCATATCGGCAAGAAGACCGCCATGGATCTTTGGATGCAAGGTCTTCACTCTGCCATCTAGTGCTTCAGCAAAACCGGTTACCTCAACAACTTCGGTAACCGGGATGCCAGCAGCACGAATACTTGCAGCAGTTGAACCAGTTGAAACTATAGACACTGCTGCTTGGTGCAGCGCCGTTGCCAATTCAATTAGCCCGGTCTTATCGCTAACAGAGATAAGTGCACGTCTAACCTGCACTCGATCACGATGACGATAGTCGGCAGGTGTGTATTCGTTTTGAGCTGACAATATATTTCCTTTGGTTATGCCTTGGCTAAATCTTTTTGCTTTAGAGCAAACTTCTCAACAGTTTTCACAAGTAATGCTCGTTCAACTGTTTTGATGCGTTCATGCAATGCATGCGCGGTTTCTTGCGGGAGAATCTCTATTTCACTTTGAACAATGATTTCCCCTGTGTCGACACCTTCGTCAACATAGTGAATGGTGACACCGGTCTTAGTAGCACCGGCAGCCAAAGCATCTCTAACCGCATGGGCACCTTTGAAATCAGGTAGCAGTGAAGGGTGAGTATTTATGAGTTTGCCTTTTAGAGCAGCAACAAAGTTAGCTGGCAGGATTCTCATAAAGCCTGCTAGCACTACTAAATCTGGTTGGTGGTGCTGGAC
>WLIC01000095.1 GCA_009702405.1 Actinomycetota bacterium | reverse complement strand
TGAGCCTTGAAGATCTAGATCGTATTGAACGAGCTATCTGTCCAGGTGAAGGTGCCTGCGGTGGAATGTATACCGCTAACACCATGGCTTGTGCTGCTGAAGCTATGGGAATGTCCCTTCCTGGTTCAGCTTCTCCTCCTTCTGCTGATAGAAGAAGAGATAACTGGGCTCACCGTTCAGGTGAAGCAGTAGTGAACCTTATTGCTAAGGGCATTACCGCTAGAGACATCATTACTAAGAAGGCTTTGGAAAACGCAATTGCTGTGACCATGGCTTTCGGTGGTTCAACAAACGCAGTTCTACACTTCCTAGCTATCGCTAAAGAAGCAGAAGTTGATCTAACTCTTGATGACTTCAACAGAATTGCAGACAAGGTTCCACACCTAGGAGATCTAAAGCCGTTCGGTAGATACGTTATGGCTGATGTTGACCGCGTTGGTGGAGTTCCTGTTGTTATGAAGGCTCTTTTAGATGCAGGTCTAATCCACGGTGATGCACTAACCGTTACCGGTAAGACTGTTGCTGAGAACCTTGCAGGCATTAACCCACCTGACCCTGATGGCAAAATCATCAGAGCTCTAAATAACCCAATTCACAAAACTGGTGGAATCTCAATCCTTAAAGGTTCGATGGCTCCTGACGGTGCTGTTGTGAAGACCGCTGGTTTTGATCTAGAGGACTTTACTGGTCCTGCTCGTGTCTTTGAAAGAGAAGCTGCAGCCATGCAGGCGCTAACCGAAGGCAAGATCCAAGCAGGCGATGTTGTTGTTATTCGCTACGAAGGACCTAAGGGTGGACCTGGGATGCGTGAGATGCTAGCTATCACCAGTGCTATTAAAGGTGCGGGACTAGGTAAAGATGTATTACTCTTGACTGACGGACGATTCTCAGGCGGCACAACCGGCCTGTGTATCGGACACATTGCACCAGAGGCGACCGATGGCGGTCCAATTGCTCTGGTACGCGATTCAGACTTAATACGAGTCAACATCGCAGCTCGCACGCTCGAACTACTAGTTGAGCCAGAAGAGTTGGCAGCCCGTAAAGCAGAATGGGTGCCACTAGAACCCCGTTATACCCGTGGAGTACTCGCAAAGTATTCAAAGCTGGTGCATTCAGCAGCTGTTGGTGCTTACTGCGGTTAACACAGGTCCAAACAAGGATAAAAATGGCTAACGAAGTTTTAACAGGTGCTCAGGCGATCGTAAGAAGCCTTGAGTTGCTAGGTGTTACCGATATTTTCGGTCTGCCTGGTGGAGCAATCTTGCCTACCTACGATCCTCTAATGGATTCAACCAAGATCAGACACATTCTTGTTCGTCACGAACAAGGTGCAGGTCACGCTGCTGAAGGCTATGCCTCAGCTTCAGGAAAACTTGGTGTTTGTATTGCAACAAGTGGACCAGGAGCTACCAACCTGGTTACGGCTATCGCTGATGCACACATGGACTCAGTTCCATTACTTGCTATCACCGGTCAGGTTAACTCAACTTCAATTGGTACCGATGCTTTCCAAGAGGCAGACATCGTTGGTATCACCATGCCAATTACTAAGCACTCTTTCCTAGTTACCAAAGCAGAAGATATTCCAGCAACATTAGCTGCAGCTGTTCTGATTGCAACAACTGGTCGACCAGGTCCAGTTCTAGTTGATATTGCTAAGGATGCTCAGAACGGTAAAGCAGAATTTATTTGGCCACCAAAGGTTGACCTACCTGGTTACAAGCCAGTTACTAAGCCTCACGGTAAGCAGATTCAAGCTGCTGCTCAACTAATCAAAGAAGCTAAGCGACCAGTTCTTTATGTTGGTGGTGGAATTGTTAGAGCAGGTGCTCACTTAGAACTTCTAGAACTAGCCAAGCTAATCGGTGCACCTGTTGTTACCACGCTGATGGCAAGAGGAGCATTCCCAGATTCAGATCCACAGAACCTAGGTATGCCAGGTATGCATGGAACAGTTCCTGCTGTTACTGCTTTACAACGTAGTGATCTGCTTATCACTCTCGGTGCTCGTTTTGATGACCGTGTTACCGGTCAGGTAAAAACTTTTGCTGTTGGAGCAAAGGTTATTCACGTAGATATTGATCCAGCTGAAATCGGCAAGATTCGTTTTGCAGATGTTCCTATCGTTGGTGATGCTAAAGAAGTTATTGCTGAACTGAATGCCGAACTAAAAGCAGATCTAAAGGGAACCAAGTTAGACATTGCTGACTGGTGGACTTTCTTGAACGATCTAAGAACTCGTTACCCACTTGGCTATACACAACCTGATGATGGCAAAATGTCACCGCAGTTTGTTATCTCTCGTATCGGTGAACTATCAGGACCAGAAGCTGTCTTTGCTGCTGGTGTTGGTCAACACCAGATGTGGTCTGCTCAGTTTATTAAGTACGAGCGACCTAACTCTTGGTTGAACTCAGGTGGAGCTGGAACCATGGGTTATGCAGTTCCTGCAGCTATGGGTGCCAAGGTTGCTCAACCAGATCGTTTAGTTTGGGCTATCGATGGTGATGGTTGTTTCCAGATGACTAACCAAGAACTTGCTACCTGCACCATTAACAACATTCCAATCAAGGTTGCCATTATCAATAACTCTTCACTTGGAATGGTGAGACAGTGGCAAACACTGTTCTATAACTCTCGTTACTCAAATACAGATCTAAACACCGGAACGGATACCATCATGGTTCCTGACTTTGTGAAGTTAGCTGAAGCCTACGGTTGTCTTGGTATTCGAGTTGAAAAAGAAGAAGATGTTGACGCTGCTATCAAGCTAGCCATGGAGACTAACGACCGACCAGTTGTTATCGACTTCATTGTTGGAAGAGATGCAATGGTTTGGCCTATGGTTCCAGCAGGGCTTTCAAATGATGCGGTTCAGTTCGCTAAAGATGAAAGACCAGTCTGGGAAGAAGGGGAGGAGGAATAAATGTCACAGCACGTACTATCCCTTCTAGTTGAAGACCGTCCAGGTCTACTTACCCGTGTTGCCGGTTTGTTTGCTCGTCGTGGATTCAACATTGAATCTCTTGCTGTTGGTGCTACCGAAGTTGAAGGCCTATCTCGCATTACCGTAGTGGTAAACGTTGATGGTCTGCCTTTGGAGCAGGTAACCAAGCAGTTGAACAAGCTAATCAACGTAATCAAGGTTGTTGAGCTCGATGCTGAGACCACTGTTGAGCGCGATCACATGCTTATTAAGGTAAGAACCGATGCCGCTACTCGCTCACAGGTCTTAGAAGCGGTAACCTTATTCCGTGCCCGCGTCATCGACGTCGCGAGCGATGCACTAATCATTGAGGTAACTGGCGAAACCGCCAAGTGTCAAGCCTTCATCAAAGTTCTCGAACCGTTCGGCATCAAAGAATTGGTGCAGTCGGGTGTTTTGGCTATTGGACGTGGTTCAAAGTCAATCACCGAGAAGGTTCTTAAGTAGTACTAACCATAAAACAAGGAGATAAAACAAGTGGCTGAAATCTTTTATGACAAGGATGCCGACCTAAGCATTATCCAGGGTAAGAAAGTAGCTGTTATTGGTTACGGTTCCCAGGGTCACGCTCACTCATTGAACCTGAAAGATTCAGGTGTTGATGTTGTGGTTGGTCTTAAGGAAGGCTCAAAGAGCAAAGCAAAAGCAGAAGAAGCAGGACTGAAGGTTCTCTCTGTTGCTGATGCAGCTGCCTGGGCAGATGTAATCATGATTTTGGCACCAGATCCTCGTCAACGTGATATCTACGCAGACGAAATTGCGCCAAACCTATCTGAAGGTAAAGCACTTGTCTTCGGTCACGGTTTCTCAATTCGTTACGGGTTCATTAAGCCACCAGCTAACGTTGATGTTTTCCTAGTTGCACCTAAGGGACCAGGACACATCGTTCGTCGTGAATACATCGATGGCAGAGGTGTTCCTAACCTTGTTGCCGTTGAGCAGGATTACACCGGTCACGCTTTTGACCTAGCACTTTCATATTCAAAAGCAATTGGTGGAACAAGAGCCGGAACTATCAAGACCACTTTCACTGAAGAAACTGAAACAGATCTCTTCGGTGAGCAGGCAGTTCTTTGTGGTGGAGCATCACAGTTGGTTCAGTACGGTTTCGAAACTCTTATCGAAGCTGGTTACCAGCCAGAAGTTGCATACTTCGAAGTTCTTCACGAACTGAAGCTAATCGTTGACCTGATGTAT
>WLIC01000094.1 GCA_009702405.1 Actinomycetota bacterium | reverse complement strand
TTGTATTTTGTGTCACAAAATTGGTGCGGCTATGTGTTCAGAGTGTGTGAGCAGTTTTGAAATACGAACCAACAAGTTAGCCAAGGGTTTTATCTCTGGGTATTCCTTTACTGATTACTCATCTGAATCAGCTGCTGTCGTGAATGCTGTGAAGGAACAGGGTCAAACTAGTCTGCTGAAGTTCATGGCGGAATTTATGTTGAGGGCTTGGCCTGAAGAGTATGGACAGGTTCAGTTGGTGCCAGTGCCTTCCTCTCCGTTGAACCTCAAACGAAGAGGTTTTTCACACACTGAGCTCTTGGCTAAGCAACTTACCCGTGGATTGGACTCGGTAAGGGTAACTAATCTGCTCAGATCAGTAAGACCAAGGGTCGACCAGGTTGGACTCTCTTTCCCTGAACGTGAGCAGAATCTGGTTGGTGCTTTCCAGGGGGAGTCTAGGCTTTGGCGAGAGGAACTGGGTCCTGTTGTGTTGATAGACGATGTTTTCACCTCGGGAGCGACCCTGAGTCAGGCATGGCAGTCTCTGGAGGATTTAGGGGTAGTTGTGACTGGTTTCTGTGTATTTGCTCAAATAACCCCTAGAAAGCCCTTATTTACAGGGCAGGAGCGCCTTAGCTGAGGTCAGTCTAAGATTATAAGGAATCCCCCGAAAGAGCGTTTGGAGCTTAACTTGGCATCAATAGTTGATCGTTTGCTACGAGCAGGTGAAGGCAAGGTTCTTGCCAAGCTTCGTTCTATAGTCACCCAGGTAAATGCCCTTGAGGAGAGCTTCATTGCCCTAAGCGATGAAGATCTACTTCACGAGACAGCTTCCCTTCGTGAGCGATACATCGCAGGCGAAACCTTAGACGACTTGCTTCCAGAAGCTTTCGCTTCTGTTCGTGAAGCATCAAGAAGAACTCTTGGCATGCGTCCATTCGATGTTCAGATCATGGGTGGAGCAGCACTGCACCTAGGCAACATTGCTGAAATGAAAACTGGTGAAGGTAAGACACTTGTTGCTACCTTGCCTGCATATCTAAACGCTATTGCTGGTCGAGGTGTTCACGTTATTACTACCAACGACTACCTTGCTGAGTATCAAGGTGAATTGATGGGTCGCGTTTACCGTGCCCTAGGTATGTCAACTGGAATCATTATTTCTGGTCAGGCTCCAGATGTGAGACGTCAACAGTATTTAGCTGACATCACCTATGGAACCAACAATGAGTATGGCTTTGACTACCTGAGAGATAACATGGCGCAGAGCGCTGGAGATCTAGTTCAGCGTGAACACTTCTTCGCCATCGTCGATGAGGTTGACTCGATTCTGATTGATGAAGCTAGAACACCTTTGATTATTTCTGGTCCTGCTTCAGGCGAAGCTAACCGTTGGTTCAATGAGTTTTCTAAGATCGCCGAAAAACTTCAGCCAGTTATCGACTATGAAGTTGATGAGAAAAAGCGCACCGTTGGAATCTTGGAACCAGGTATCACCAAGGTTGAGGATTACCTAGGCATTACAAACCTGTACGAAGCTGCTAACACTCCGCTTATCTCTTTCCTAAATAACTCAATTAGAGCTAAGGCTCTGTTCAAGCGCGACAAAGACTATGTTGTGATGAACGGTGAAGTTCTTATCGTTGATGAGCACACCGGTCGTATTCTTGACGGTCGTCGATACAACGAAGGTATCCATCAGGCTATTGAAGCTAAGGAAGGCGTTCAGGTTAAAGCTGAAAACCAGACCCTAGCTACCATCACTTTGCAGAACTACTTCCGTCTATACAAGAAGCTCTCAGGTATGACTGGAACAGCAGCTACTGAAGCAGCTGAATTCATGAGCACATACAAGCTCGGTGTTGTTCCTATTCCAACTAACAAGCCAATGGTTCGTATCGATCAGTCTGACCTGATCTATAAGAACGAAGCTGTGAAGTTTGCCATGGTGGTTGAAGATATTGCTGCCCGTCACGCAACAGGTCAACCGGTGTTGGTTGGAACTACCAGCGTTGAAAAGAGCGAGTATCTATCTAAGCTCCTTGCTAAGCGTGGAGTTAGACACGAAGTTCTAAACGCTAAGAACCACGCTCGTGAAGCTGCAATTGTTGCTCAGGCTGGTCGTCTAGGTTCAGTAACCGTTGCTACCAACATGGCTGGACGTGGAACTGACATCATGCTCGGTGGTAACTCTGAGTATCTAACCTTCGAAGCGTTGCAGAAGCGCGGTCTTGATTCAGTTGAAAAGCCTGAAGAGTATGAGAAGGCTTGGGCTGAAACATATGAAAAGACTAAAGAGCAGGTAGCAACCGAAGCAGAGAAGGTTATTGCTGTTGGTGGTTTGTATGTTCTAGGAACAGAGCGTCACGAGTCTCGTCGTATCGATAACCAGCTACGTGGTCGTTCTGGTCGTCAGGGTGACCCAGGTGAGTCAAGGTTCTATCTCTCACTTACCGATGATCTAATGCGTCTATTCAACTCTGGTGCAGCAGCTGCTCTAATGAACCGAAGCAATGTTCCTGATGACATGGCTATTGAATCAGGAGTTGTTAGCAAAGCTATTGCCTCTGCTCAATCTCAGGTTGAAGCTCGTAACGCTGAAATCCGTAAAAACGTTTTGAAGTATGACGATGTTCTAAACCGTCAGCGTGAAGCTATTTACTCTGACCGCAGACACATCCTTGCTGGCGATGACCTAACCGGTCGAGTCGACACTTTCCTTGAAGATGTAATCACAACAATTGTTGACTCTCAGATTATTGATAACGCTGGTGTTGACTGGGATCTTGAAAGTCTTTGGAAAGATTTGAAGACTATCTACCCAATCGAATTAACTGTTGAGGAAGTTCTAACTGAAGCTGGAACTCGTTCCAAACTAACTAGAGCTTGGTTGACTAGAGAAATTCTTGCTGATGCTCGCATTGCTTACACTAAGCGTGCGGCTTCTGTTGGTGAAGCTCCTATGCATGAACTTGAGAGAAGAGTTGTTCTTTCTGTACTTGATAGAAAGTGGAGAGATCACCTGTATGAGATGGATTATCTGAAAGAAGGTATTGGTCTTCGTGCGATGGCTCAACGTGATCCACTAGTTGAATATCAACGTGAGGGCTTCAACATGTTTACCCAGATGATGGGAAGCATCAAGGAAGAGTCAATTGGTTTCTTGTTCAACCTAGATGTTCAGGTTGAAACACCGGCCCCTACTATCAACCCAGCTAACCTAACCTTCTCAGCTCCAAGTGAAGATGGCGCAGCCGAGGTCAAGAGTAAAGATGACAAGCCTGATAACAGTGAGGGTAGTTCCTTCTTCAAGAAGTAACTAAAGCACTGCAACGCTCTTGGCTCGCCAACGGTTGTTGTATGCCTCTAAGCGAATAGCAACTGCTCTTGCTCTGCCACGATTGTGAACAATAACCACGCCTTCAATTACCCCTGCCCTTGGGCTAAAGGTAGAGATCTTGCCAATGGCAAGGTTGGGTCTTAGTTCCCTGATTTGGCTCTGTGACCTGGCTCTGGTGGCTGCTAAGGCTTTCTGTTTGAGTTGCTGGTAAACCCCGTCAGTGAGCCATCTAGCGCTTTGTTCAACGTCTCTAATTCCAGCTAATGTCTCAATTACTGATTGGGCTAAAAAGGCTAGGACTGGGGTGGGATCACCTAGTTCTTTGGAGGCGACAATGGTTGCTCCAAAATACTCATCAGAGTTAATTGGAGCTCCTCCATTCCTGCGGCTGGTGGATGAAACAGACATTAAAGGTCATCTTCCCCCCATGCATGAATAAAGATAAGTTACCGAAAGATAGGCAAATCACCTAATCGGGAACATGTGTTGTGGATAAGAAATACCTCAAATGTTCGTTTTCTCAATAATTAGGAAATGAATCTTGAAAGCACCCTGGAAGACCTAGAAGCCCAAGGCTATTTTGCTAGCCAGATCGAAACTAATGAAGTTAGTGACAGCATCTGCCGATTAGTGAGGATTAGCTTTCCTTCAGATCTTCCAGATAAGTATCTGGCTAATCCCATCCTTGGAAGTGATTTCATCGGAGGTTTCCAAGCCAATCAAATTTCGTCAGCTTGGCATGCAGTGAACCTGAGCAGTGTCAGTCACATCGAAACTTTGTCTGGCCAGAGCCTTTTAGAAACTAAAGCGGCATTGCTAGAAGTTGTTGAGCGTCATCTAATTCAAGTTGCACTTGAACTGGTCTTAGCTAAAAGCAGAGCATTCGGTCAGGTAACTCTG
>WLIC01000093.1 GCA_009702405.1 Actinomycetota bacterium | reverse complement strand
GCTAGATACGTTGTTGTCACCGATGTGAGTGAACCACGTTTAGAACTGGCTAGAAAAATGGGAGCAGATATCGCTTTGAATGTTTCCAAGCGACGAATCGCTGAAGCTCAAGTTGAACTCGGTATGCGTGAAGGATTCGATGTTGGCTTCGAGATGTCTGGCAATAAGAATGCTCTGCCAGAGATGATAGATAACTTAACTCACGGTGGAAGAGTTGCCATGCTCGGCTTACCAAGTGAATCAATAGAGATTGACTGGTCAAAGGTTGTCACACACATGCTCACCCTCAAAGGTATTTATGGCAGAGAAATGTTTGAGACTTGGGCTGCTATGAGTTCAATGTTGAAATCGAGTGAGATTCTTAGAAACCGTATCTCTTCAACTATCACCGATCGACTACCAGCAAGTTCCTGGCGTGAAGGCTTCGAAATAGCCAGAGCAGCAACCGGTGGCAAGGTTGTTTTAGATTGGACTCGAATCTGATGTATGAATCACTAAAAGAACAACTACAAGAAACACTCGGTGAGATAAGAGCAGCTGGGTTATATAAATCTGAGCGGTCTATTGATTCAGCTCAAGGAACTCACATTCACTCTAATCAAAAAGAGCTTCTGAACTTCTGTGCCAATAACTACCTAGGTTTAGCTAACGATGTGAGGGTTATCACAGCTGCTAAGCAAATACTTGATGAACGTGGTTTTGGTGTCGCCAGTGTTCGGTTTATTTGTGGCACACAGGATATTCATAAGGAACTAGAAGATGAGGTGTCATCTTTTCTAGGTACCGATGACACCATTTTGTTTAGTTCCTGTTTTGATGCTAATGGCGGGGTATTTGAATCACTATTTGATGATCGAGATGCAATCATCTCTGATGAGCTAAACCATGCCAGCATCATTGACGGTATTCGTTTATCTAAAGCGCAACGGTTCCGATACAAGAACCGTGACATGGCAGATCTCGAGAGATGTCTACTTGAGGCAAAAGATGCAAGACAGCGCATCATTGTTACTGATGGCATCTTCAGCATGGATGGCTACCTAGCTCCGCTGCAAGAGATTTGTGAGTTAGCTCAAAAGTATGGCGCGATAGTTATGGTTGACGACTCTCATGCGGTTGGGCTATTAGGTGCTGGGGGTAAAGGAACACCAGAGCTTGCAGGAGTATCGGAAAAGGTGGACATCTATACCGGCACATTCGGTAAAGCTCTAGGTGGTGCTGCCGGTGGTTACGTTTCAGGTAGAAGAGAAATAGTTGAGCTACTAAGGCAAAAGGCAAGACCTTATCTTTTCTCCAACTCTTTAGCTCCAGCTATTGCGGCTGGTTCATTAGCAGCAATCAAGATTGCTGCTGATCCATTTGAGGGAGTGAAACTTAGAAATAAATTGCATGGCAATGCCAAGCGGTTTAGGCAAGGTATGGCAGAAGCTGAGTTTGATTTACTCGATGGCGAGCATCCAATCATTCCAGTTATGTTTGGAGACGCCTTGCTAGCTACACAGGTTGCTACTGAGATGATGGCCAACGGTATTTATGTCACGGCTTTTAGTTTCCCAGTGGTACCTAAAGAGAAAGCAAGAATCCGAGTTCAACTATCTGCAGCTCATTCAGATCAAGACATAGATAACTGTGTTGCTGCTTTTGTGCGGTCAAGGGCTAAGGCTAGGCTTGGGTAATGACTGAAAAAGTAAAGGGACCTAAAAGTTACTTTCCTTCCATTGAAGCAAAATATGGAAAGCCAATTTCTTTCTGGATGAAAGAACTCAAGAAGGTTAAAGACTCGAAACATTTGGAGCAGGTGAACTTTCTGAAGGAGACTCATCAGATGGGACACGGGCATGCCAACGCGATTGTCGCTGTCTTTAGAGCGGAAAATAGTTAATGAAATTCTTTAAGAGAATCAAGCCGGGCACCTGGGTGATTGTTGGCTTTGCTGCATTCATCCTTTTGGTTGGTGGCTTGATGGTCGGCAAATATGTCTCAAGCCTTCCAGTGCACAGAGATGTTGCCCTAGCTTTGTATAACGACAAGTCTGATACTAGAAAAGTGAACTCACGAGTTGAGCTTGCTGTTCGCTTGGATCTCAATGACACCTCTGGGGCCAAGTATCCAATTCAACTTGAAGGCCGTCAGGCGGGTGCTTGGCAGGTAATCAAGAAATACACTGCCACTAAGCCAAAGAACACCGTTGTTTTTAGAGTTCACCCCGCTAGAACTGGAGATATCGTCTACCGGGCCGAAGTTCAGACCCCTCAGGGTGTTCTAACTACCAATGAATTAGTACTCCACGTAACTAAGTAAGTAGTCAAAGATAGACTTGCCTGATGAAGGTTTCAGTTATCGGTCTTGGTTATCTCGGAGCTACCCATGCTGTTGCTATGGCAAAAATAGGCCATCAAGTACTAGGTATTGAGCCAAATCAAGCCAAGATTGAATCCCTAAAAGCAGGTAAAGCAGGGTTTTTCGAACCTGGCTTAGATCAGGCCCTAGCAGAGCAGATTGCCTCTGGCAGATTGACTTTTCAATCAGCTCATGATGAATCTTCAAGAGAAGTTGATGTTCATTTCATTTGTGTTGGAACTCCACAAACCAAAGGCTCATTAGCAGCCGATACTTCTTATCTCCATTCAGCTATTGCTGATGTGTCTGCATACCTCAGAGAAGATGCTCTGGTTGTTGGTAAATCAACAGTTCCAGTTGGAACTGCAGCGCTTCTGACTGAGGAACTTTTAGCATCAACAGGATTTGCAGCTGTGAACTTAGCCTGGAACCCTGAGTTCTTGAGAGAGGGAACCGCACTAGAGGATTCACTTCGCCCGGATCGTTTGGTTGCTGGGGTCACCAACCAACGCTCTGAAGATTTGTTGCGTCAGGTTTTTGAACCAATGATTGCTTCTGGTATCCCATTCCTAGTAACTGACTTAGCAACAGCGGAACTTGTCAAAGCAGCGGCTAATGCATTCCTAGCTACCAAGATCTCTTTCATAAACGCTATGGCTGAAATAGCAGAAGTCTCTGGAGCGGATGCTTCACAACTAGCTCAAGCTATTGGTTATGACGAAAGAATCGGTAATAAGTTCTTACGCAACGGCGTTGGTTTTGGTGGCGGTTGTTTACCGAAAGACATCAGAGCTTTGATGGCAAGAGCTGAAGAACTAGGTGTTGGTGAATCAGTTGCTTACCTGAAAGAAATCGACAAGATCAACATCAGAAGAAGAGATCGAGTTATTGCTTTATTGAATGAAGAGCTTGGTTCTTTGAGCGCAAAAAGAGTTTTGATTTTAGGTGCAGCTTTCAAACCAGATAGCGATGACATCAGAGATTCACCAGCATTGGAGGTTGCTTTACTTGCTCATAAGGCAGGAGCTGAAGTAATTGTTCACGATCCAGTCTCGTTGCCAGGTGTTTCAATTAAGCATCCTGAACTACAGGTGCAAGAAGATCTAGCTAAAGCTTTCCATTCAGTTGATGCAGTTGTCTTGGCTACCGAATGGAAAGAGTATCGAGATCTTGATCCACAAACTATTAGCGCTCAGGTTGCTAATAAATTGATTATTGATGGACGCAATGTTTTAGATGTTGCTAAGTGGCAACAAGCAGGATTCAGAGTATTAGCTCTGGGTCGAACAATAAAAAACTAAGGAAACCTCATGACCACAGTCATGCATTTCATAAACGGTAAGCAAGTTGCAAATTCATCTAGTCGAACCGGCAATGTTTTTGATCCAGCCCTAGGTCAAGTTATCCATCAGGTATCTCTTGCTGAAACCAAGGATGCTCAAGACGCTATCAACGCAGCTTCTGCTGCTTTCCCTGCTTGGAGAGACACTTCACTTACAAAGCGTCAACAGATAATGTTCAACTTCAGAGAGATCCTCAACGCCAAGAAAGAAGAGTTGGCTGCCATTGTCACTGAAGAACACGGCAAGACTTTACCCGATGCACTTGGTGAGGTAACGAGAGGGCTTGAAGTTGTTGAGTTTGCAACTGCCATGGCATCTCATCTAAAAGGTTCATACAGTGAGTCAGTTTCAACATCAGTTGATGTTTACTCCATCAAACAACCTTTAGGTGTTGTTGGAATTATCAGTCCCTTTAACTTCCCAGCTATGGTACCAATGTGGTTCTTTCCAATAGCTGTTGCAGCCGGTAACGCTGTTGTTCTAAAGCCATCAGAGAAGAATCCATCAGCTGCTATTTGGATAGCGGAAAGACTAAAAGAAGCAGGATTACCTGACGGCGTCTTCAATGTCTTGCAAGGTGACAAGGTT
>WLIC01000092.1 GCA_009702405.1 Actinomycetota bacterium | reverse complement strand
TCTTAGGTTTGTCCACGGCTCCGCCGAAGCGTCTACTGCGCTTGGCATACTGCTGGATAGCTTCAAACAGATGCTTCCTAGAGAAATCTGGCCATAAGACATCCAGGAATACAAACTCAGCATAGGCTGACTGCCAGAGTAAGAAGTTACTGATTCTCTGCTCGCCGCTTGATCTAATGAATAGATCAACATCAGGTACGTCTTTGGTTAGCAGATACTTCTGCACGGTCTTCTCGGTAACAGCACCTTTGATTTTGCCGCTCTTGCTATCTTCAACTATCTGGTTTATGGCATCAACGATTTCAATACGGCTACCGTAGTTCACCGCCATGGTGAAGGTTAGACCTTTGTTCTTGGCAGTGAGTCTCTCTGCTGTCAATAGTTCATCAATGACAGTTGGCCAAAGCCTGGGTCTTCTGCCAGCCCATCGGATGCGAACATTCCAACCATCCAGTTCATCGCGTCTTCTGCGTAACACTTCGCGGTTGTAATTCATGAGGAACTTAACTTCTTCTGGAGATCTCTTCCAGTTCTCAGTTGAGAAAGCGAAGACAGTTAGATACTTGACCCCAGCTTCAATGGCACCTTCGATAACATCCATGAGCGCTGCTTCACCAGCGCGGTGACCTTCCACTCGGGTTAGACCTCTGGCATTAGCCCAACGACCATTACCATCCATGACAATGGCAACATGAACAGGTACTTGACCTTCAAATTTCATGTTCGCTCCAGATGGTTGAAAGATTTAAGTCCACGGTCGATGTGCCATTGACTATATGCACTTACGATAGCGGATGCGCGCTCCTTAGCGCCAACAGAGGCAGTTTCAACGTATTCCCATTCACCGGCAAGAAGTGACCCAAGCAGAACGGCAACATCTTGGCTGATGATGGCTGCTCCTGGCGGCATGCACTTCTCACAAACAACACCACCGGTTTGAATAACGAAACCTGCGTGCGGTCCAACTGCATTGCAGCCAGTGCAATCAGCAAAGTTAGGTGCCCAACCCGCTACCGCTAGTGCTCTAAGTAAATAACTATCGAGTATTTGTGCTGGATCATGTTCTTTGGTTGCTAGTGAACGAAGAGCACCAACAAGTAATAGATACTGCTGCGTTGCTCTTTCATCTCCGGTTAGTCGCATCGCTGTTTCAGCCATTACATTGGCAACAGTAAAAGCTGAATAGTCATCGGTAATAGCACTGCCATAGGCACCGATAGTTTCAGCTTGAGTTACGGTATCTAGATTCTTACCCTCATAGAACTGAATGTCGGCAACCATGAATGGTTCAAGACGTGCACCCATCTTTGATGCCGTTCTTCTAACCCCTTTAGCAACAGCTCTTACTTGACCGTGATAGCGAGTTAGCAGAGTAACAATGCGATCTGCTTCACCCAGTTTGTGGGTGCGCAGCACAACTGCTTCATCTCGATATGTAGGCACCTATCAAGTATTACCGCACAGCGCGGTTAACCGCTGAAATGACAGCCTTTAGCGAGGCATTAGAGATATCTCCATCAATACCAACACCCCAAAGGGTCTGACCGGCAACGGATAGCTCGATATATGCAGCAGCCTGAGCATCGCTAGAAGCTCCTAGCGTGTGCTCTGAGTAGTCAAGCAACTGGACTTCAATCCCCTGCTTACCAAGGATTTCAAGGAATGCCGAGATAGGGCCATTGCCCTTGCCGTGAACTTCAACCTCAGTTGAACCATCACGCAACACAACATCAAGTTCGACAACGCCATCCATTTCACTGGTGGTGCGCATCTTCTTGAGTTCCAATCTTCCCCACTTCAACTCTGTGTTGGTTGAAGGAAGATACTCATCCTGGAAGATATCCCAAAGTTGTGCTGAAGTAACTTCGCCACCTTCGCTATCAGTCTTGTTCTGAACAACGCGGGAAAACTCAATCTGCAATCTTCTAGGTAGTTCAAGGTTGTGATCACTCTTTAGAAGATATGCAACACCGCCCTTACCTGATTGCGAGTTCACACGAATAACAGCTTCGTAAGATCTACCAACATCTTTAGGGTCAATAGGAAGATAAGGAACAGCCCAAACCAATGACTCTTGGTCAACGTTCTGACTGATGGCATCAGCTGCCATCTTCTCAAAGCCCTTCTTGATTGCATCTTGGTGAGAACCAGAGAAGGCTGTGTAAACAAGGTCTCCACCATAAGGTGCACGTTCAGGCACTCTTAGCTGGTTGCAGTATTCAACAGTTCGTTTGATTTCATCTAAGTTACTGAAATCAATGTGTGGGTCAATACCTTGACTGAAAAGGTTTAGACCAAGGGTTACTAGATCTACGTTTCCAGTTCTTTCACCATTACCGAATAGACATCCTTCAATGCGGTCTGCTCCAGCCATGTAACCAAGTTCAGCCGCTGCAACAGCAGTTCCTCGATCATTATGTGGATGCAGAGATAGCAATACTGAATCACGTCTAGCAAGGTTTCTAGACATCCATTCAATTGAATCTGCATAAACGTTAGGAGTTGCCATCTCAACAGTTGCTGGCAGGTTAATAATCATCTTGTGCTCAGGTGTTGGTTCGAACTCTTCGATGATTGCATTACAGACCTCGAGCGCAAACTCTAGTTCGGTACCGGTATATGATTCTGGAGAGTATTCATAGTGAACAACAGTTCCTGGAACTGTTCTTTCCATCTCTTTACACTTACGAGCACCAGCTAGAGCGATATCGATAACACCCTGTTTATCTGCATTGAAGACGACTCTTCTCTGCAGTACAGAGGTTGAGTTGTATAGGTGAACGATTGCTCTGTGCACACCCTTGATTGACTCATAGGTGCGCTCGATCAGGTGATCTCTGGCTTGGGTAAGTACCTGGATGGTCACATCCTCTGGGATGTGTCCACCATCGATAAGTTCTCTAACGAAATCGAAATCTGTCTGGCTAGCTGAAGGGAAACCAACTTCAATCTCTTTGTAACCCATTGAAACAAGAAGCTGGAACATCTTCATCTTGCGCTCAGGACTCATCGGGTCAATAAGCGCTTGGTTGCCATCTCTCAAATCCACAGCACACCATAGCGGTGCCTCATTGATGCGTTTAGTAGGCCAGGTTCTATCTGGAAGCTCTACCGAGATTTGTTCGTGGAACGGACGGTATTTGTGTATCGGCATGGCCGATGGTTTTTGATTGTTCTTCATGGTCTCTCCTAGAAACCCAGTGACTTGAGCCTTCTTTGGCTAAAGATCAGATTGATAATTGGGGGTTCCGACTATGCACGAAGCACCGCGACGGGGAGGGCCGGAATTAGGCCTCGTCGCGGCTACTAAGCAGGAGTGCGAAGAACATGGTTTTAGGCTAACACAGCCTTACATTCCTAGGCGACCGAGTTGTTTTGGATCTCTTTGCCAGTCCGGAGCAACCTTCACATGGATACGCAACATGACCTTGGTGCCAAGTAGTTTCTCTATTTCAACTCTGGCCTCTGAGCCTATTTGCTTGAGCCTTGAACCACCTTTACCGATGATTATTGCCTTTTGGCTATCACGTTCAACCCACAGATTGGCATGGATGTCATAGATGTTGGAGTCTTCTCTTGGACCCATCTCATCGATGGTCACAGCCAAAGAGTGCGGAAGCTCTTCCCTTGAATCCTCAAGAGATGCTTCACGAATGAGTTCACAGATACGAGATTCCATGGACTCTTCAGTCTTCATATCCTCTGGGTAGAGTGCCTTTGACTTAGGTAGGAGTTCACCGAGGATTACTTTGAGTTCATCCAGTTGCTCGCCTGAAACAGCACTGACCGGAATAACTGCATCCCAGTTTCTAAGTTCATTGATAGCAACAAGCTGTTTAGCTAAAGCGTCTCTGCTAACTGTCTCAGACTTGGTCACTAGTGCTACAAGCTTGGCTCTGCGATACTCACCCAGTTGCTCATTGATGAAAGCATCGCCTGGGCCGATCTTCTCATTAGCTGGAACACAGAAACCAATAACATCAACTGAACTAAGTGTGTTCTCAACAACATCGTTAAGTCTTTGACCTAGCAAAGTTCTTGGCCGGTGTAAGCCAGGGGTGTCAACAAGAATCAACTGAGCGTTAGGAGTATTTACAATTCCTCTAATAGCTCGACGGGTGGTTTGCGGCTTAGAGCTAGTGATGGCAATCTTTTCGCCAACCAGAGCATTGGTAAGAGTTGATTTACCTACGTTAGGTCTACCTACGAAGGATACGAAACCTGATCTAAACTCGTTCATTCGCCGTCAACTTCAAATGCTTTACGGGCTGCTAACAATTCTTCGTTCATGCGAACCAACGCAGTGATAACTCGT
>WLIC01000091.1 GCA_009702405.1 Actinomycetota bacterium | reverse complement strand
CGAGCAGCAGAACTAGCGACCATTTTGCGCTTCTGCGGTGGGCTCCATCTAGTGGCTTCAAAGATTGTTGTTGAGATTGAAGTTGACACTGCTCAATTAGCTAGAAGAGTTCGTAAAGATCTAGCTGACGTTTATGGCGTTGACAGTGAATTAGCAATGATTGCAGCCGGTGGTATTCGTAAGACCAGTAAGTATCAGATTCGCGTTACTGAGAATGCTGAAATCCTTGCAAGACAAACAGGTCTGATTGACACCAAGAACAGACCAGTTCGCGGGTTACCAGCATCCCTGGTTTCAGGTAGTAGAGCAGATGCTGAAGCAGTCTGGCGTGGAGCAATCTTGGCGCATGGATCTCTTACTGATCCAGGTAGGTCGGCGACACTTGAGATTACTGCTCCTGGCAACGAAGCAGCGATGGCCCTTGTTGGTATTGCTAGAAGACTTGATGTGATTGCCAAGGTACGTGAAGCACGAGGCGTCTACCGTGTGGTAGTTCGCGAAGGTGATGCGATTGTTGAGATCTTGAAGCATGTTGGCGCTCATGGAGTGGTTCTCAAGTATGAAGAGCTAAGAGTCCGTCGTGAAGTTAGAGGCAAACAAAACCGTCTTGCAAACTTCGATAATGCCAACCTGATGCGTTCAGCTCAGGCTGCTGTTGCAGCTGGTCTTCGGGTTAAGCGAGCAATGGAGATACTTGGCGATGACATTCCAGACCATCTGAGACTTGCAGGCGAACTACGTTTGAACAACAGAGACGCTAGCTTGGATGATCTAGGCAGGTTAGCGGTGCCGCCTTTGACAAAAGACGCCATTGCTGGCCGCATCCGCAGATTGCTAGCTTTGGCGGATAAAGTAGCAGCAGAGCGTGGAATTCCTGGAACTGAAATAGAACTTCCAGATTGAGACGAGTAAGAACAAATAGGAGCACAAAATGAGTAAATACGTACTGCCAGACCTAAGTTACGACTACGGAGCTCTCGAGCCAAATATCTCCGGTCGAATCATGGAACTGCACCACGATAAGCACCACTTGGCTTATGTCAACGGTGCTAACGCAGCTCTTGATGCTCTCGCTGAAGCTCGTGAAAAGAACGATTTGAGCATGGTGAACAAGTTCCAGAAGGACCTTGCCTTCAATCTTGCCGGTCACGTGAACCACGCCGTGTTCTGGAAGAACATGTCACCAGAAGGTGGCGACAAGCCAACCGGTGAACTAGCTGCTGCTATCGACGAGTTCTTCGGCTCATTTGACGCTTTCAGAGCCCATTTCACAGCCTCAGCGCTAGGAATTCAGGGTTCTGGCTGGTCTATCTTGGTTTGGGACATTTTGGGTCAAAAACTGATCATTGAGCAGCTTTATGACCACCAGGGCAACCTAGCCGTGGGTTCCATCCCGTTGTTGATGCTGGACATGTGGGAGCACGCCTTCTACCTGGACTACCAGAACGTGAAGCCAGAGTATGTAAAGGCATTCTGGAACATTGTGAACTGGGCAGATGTGCAGGCTCGTTTCGCCGAGGCTAGCCAAAACACAGCTAATCTTCTGCTACCCTAAAAGTAGGTTTTCCACCCGACGTTGAGTGGCAAAAACACCCTTAAACCCCCTCAAATAGCGCCGTTATTAGCGCCTTAAAAACTGGAGTCAATATGACCACTCGCGTTGGAATCAATGGTTTTGGAAGAATCGGACGTAACTTTCTACGTGCCGAACTAGCCAAGGGCACAGACCTTGAAATTGTTGCTGTAAACGACCTGAGCGACCCTAAGGGTCTAGCTCACTTGCTCAAGTATGACTCTGTAACAGGTCGCTTGGACATGGATGTCACTGTTGAAGGACAGAACATCATCGTGGGTGGCACAGTCATCAAAGTTCTTGCAGAGCGCGACCCAGCAAATCTAGGTTGGGGAGATCTTGGCGTTGACATCGTTATTGAGTCAACCGGTCGTTTCACTGACGCTAAAGATGCGATCAAGCACATCGAAGCAGGAGCTAAGAAAGTTATTATTTCTGCACCTGCAACCGGTGAAGACGCTACTTTCGTAATCGGTGTTAACGAGCACCTTTACGACCCAGCTAACCACCACATCATTTCTAACGCTTCTTGCACAACAAACTGTCTAGCGCCACTAGCAAAGGTCTTCAATGACACTTTCGGTATCGTAAACGGTTTGATGACAACTGTTCATGCTTACACAGCTGACCAGAACCTCCAGGATGGCCCGCACTCAGATCTTCGTCGTGCACGCGCAGCTGCTATCAACATCGTTCCTTCAACAACCGGTGCAGCTAAGGCAATCGGTCTAGTTCTTCCTGAACTAAAGGGTCTACTTGACGGTTTTGCTCTTCGTGTTCCAGTTCCAACTGGTTCTATCACAGACCTAACTTTGGTTTCAAAGAAGGAAGTAACTGTCGAAGAGATCAAGGCTGCATACAAGGCAGCTGCTGCATCAGGTCCACTAAAGGGAATCCTGAAGTACACCGAAGACGAGATCGTTTCAAGCGACATCGTTACCGACCCACACTCATCAATCTTCGATGCAGGTTTGGTTCGTGTAGTTGGTGGAACAACAGTCAAGCTTTCATCTTGGTACGACAATGAGTGGGGTTACTCAAACCGTTTGGTTGACCTTACTGAGCTTGTTGCAAGCAAACTGTAAAGAGTTTGATGCGCACCTTAGCTGATCTACCAAATCTCCAATCAAAGACCGTCATTGTTCGTTGTGACCTCAACGTACCTCTAGATGGTTCAAGAATCACAGATGACGGCAGAGTTGTAGCTTCACTTCCAACACTGAAGTATTTGCTTGCAGAAGGTGCCAAAGTAATTGTTATTAGTCACCTTGGTAGACCTGATGGCGAAGTAGTTGCTAAGTATTCATTGGAACCAGTAGCAGCAAGACTGGGTGAATTACTTGGAACTACGGTTGCTTTCGCTAGTGACACAGTCGGCTCCAGTGCTAAAGCTGAAGTTGCCAAGCTTGAAGATGGTCAGGTTCTCGTTCTAGAGAACTTACGCTTCAACCCAGGTGAAACAGCCAAGGAAGCAGCTGAGCGTCTATCCTTTGCAAGCGAATTAGCGGCTTTCGGCGACTTCTTCGTTAGCGACGGTTTCGGTGTTGTTCATCGCAAGCAGGCTTCTGTCTTCGAGTTAGCAGGATTGTTGCCAAGCGCAGCAGGATTACTTATCGAAGCTGAGCTAAAGGTTCTAGAGCGTCTAACTAAAAACCCTGAGCGACCATATGTTGTCGTGCTTGGCGGTTCTAAGGTTTCAGACAAACTTCGCGTAATCGACCACCTACTGCCACATGTGAATCAATTACTTGTCGGTGGGGGAATGGTTTTCACTTTCTTAGCTGCTCTTGGATACAAAGTAGGTTCATCTTTACTTGAGGTAGATCAAATCGATCGAGTCAAGGGATACCTTAAGCGCGCTGAAGAGCTAGGCGTTGAAGTTGTGTTACCTACAGACATCGTTGTTGCAAGCAAGTTTGGTGCAGATGCTGAAGTTAAAGTAACTGGTTCTGACCTAATCGAAGGAACACCTTTCGGTGCCAGCGGTTTAGGTTTGGACATAGGACCTGCAAGTGCTTTGCACTTTGCTGAAGTTATCCGCAAGGCAAAGACTGTGTTCTGGAATGGCCCAATGGGTGTTTTTGAAATGGAAAAGTTTGCTAATGGAACCAAGCAGGTTGCTCTAGCGCTATCCGAAGTTGACGGTCTATCGGTTGTTGGTGGTGGAGACTCTGCTGCTGCCGTTCGTATTCTCGGCTTTACTGATGACCAGTTCTCACACATCTCAACCGGTGGTGGAGCCAGCCTAGAATATCTAGAAGGCAAAGAAATGCCTGGATTAGAGGTACTGAAGTGAGTCAAGAAAGAGTTCCATTCATCGCAGGTAACTGGAAGATGAATCTGGACCACCAGCAAGCGATAGCTTTCGTGCAGAAGCTTTCTTGGACTTTAGCTGATGCTAACCACGATTATTCGAAGACTGAAGTTGCTGTCTTCCCACCTTTTACAGATCTCCGAAGCGTCCAGACCCTCATGGATGCTGAAAAGTTTGAAATCACTTTAGGAGCGCAGGACATCAGCAAGCACGATGTCGGCGCATACACCGGTGAAATCTCAGGTGCTTTCCTCAAGAAACTTGACGTCAAATACGTGCTTATTGGTCACAGTGAACGCAGAAGCTACCACGCAGAAGACGACGCTGTGGTCCAAGCCAAAGTGGCAGCAGCCTTCAAATACAACATGATTCCAGTTATCTGTGTCGGTGAGACCCTAGAAGAACTTGAAGCTGAAGGCCCAAGCGCTG
>WLIC01000090.1 GCA_009702405.1 Actinomycetota bacterium | reverse complement strand
TAACCGCATTCACAACAGCAGCTGATTCGGAAGAGTAATCAGTAAAGGAATACCCAGAGATAAAACCCCTAGCTAACTTGTTGGTTCGTATTTCAAAATTGCTCACACACTCAGCACACATAGCCGCACCAATTTTTTGACACAAAATACAAGGAGTTGGCAGTAACAGATCTAAAAGCTTTGACATCAAGTCAGTATGACTTTGTTATCTCAAAACAGATCTGTTTAGTTACTAGGTTGTGAAAACTTTAGATTTTTTCAACAGCTAACGGTAGCGGTGAAACAAAGTCAGTAACATCTTGACGCTTAGGAATGGTCAATCTAAAACATGCTCCCTCACCAGGAGCTGCGGTTACCTCTAACTTGCCATGATGCAACTGAGCATCCTCTATCGAGATAGCCAAACCTAAACCAGTTCCACCGGTAGTTCTCTTACGTGATGGGTCTGCACGCCAGAATCTGTTGAACGCTTGCTTCAATTCACTCTCGTTCATACCGATGCCGTTATCGGTAACACTGACAGCGACCGCTCTATCATTTTGAGCAACTCTGATCTTGACTGGTTTGCCTTCGCTGTGTTCAATGGCATTGGTCAGCAGGTTATTTAGAATTCGATCGATTCTTCTGGCATCAACTTCACACTGAACAGCACCACTTGGAATATCTGCTTCTAGATAAACGCCTTTTGAGTCAGCAAACTGTTGAATAGAAGCTAGCGATGTGCCAACCAAACCATTGAGGTCTCTAACTTCAAATTCAGCACTAACTCCAGCTGAGTCATATCTTGAGATTTCTAGAAGATCAGCCAGCAGAATGTCGAACCTGTCCATCTGACCGTGCAGGATTTCAACTGAACGCCTTGCAGGATCTGGGAAACCATCTTTCTCTCCATAGAGATAATCAGCAGATAGTTTCATGGTGGTTAGTGGGGTTCTAAGTTCATGAGAGACATCAGAGACAAAGCGCTGCTGCATCTTGGAGAGCTCCCCTAGAGCCCTAATTTTCTCCTGCAGGCTATCTGCCATGTGATTGAAAGATCGTGCTAACACAGCAGCTACGTCTGTTCCTCTGACAGCTAAGCGTCTATCAAGATCGCCACTAGCAATAAGCTCACTGGCCTCAGCTGCATCTTGAACTGGTCGAACTAGCCAACTGGTAACTAGGAAGGAGAAGAAACCAATGATCATCAAGGTAACCAAGCCACCGAGAACAAGTGTTCTTTGCACAAAGGCCAAGGTTTGTTGTTCGTCATAGAGGTCATAGACCAAATACAACTCATAGCGGTGACCGCCAGGCAGAGTGAATCTTTGACCAATCAAGATTGCAGGGACTGAATCGGTGCCACGCATGACCTGAATGGTTTGTGATTGCACTGTTGGTTCAGATCTAACTAGTTGTCTGAACTCTTTGGTAATCAGATGAAGATCAAGACCAGCAGAGCTTTGATTTGGAAGGTTGAGTGGATTTGTCTGAGCAGTTGAATGCAAGAAAGCAACTCGACGAGTTTGTGAAACACCAATAGATTCAAGTTCAGTTACGACACTCTCGATGGTTTGCTCGAGTTTCCAGCTGTTATCGCCCGATACGCCATCAAATAATCGAGCAACGGCAAACTTGGCTCGGTTACTTTCAATAATGGCGTGTTCGGTTCTGGTGTTGAATAAGCCATTACCAATTGAAACGCTAAGCACCCCACCTAAAACGATGAGGGCGGTTCCAGACAAAGCAACTGTATAGACCAGTGCTCGAATCTGCAGCGAAGACCTAAACCGGTCTAGAGCCGCCTTAGCGATGCGGCTAAAAAACATTTACTCAGGTCCAGCTTTGTAGCCCCAACCGCGAACGGTTAGAACGAGCTTTGGATCTTCCTGATCTTCTTCAATCTTGGAACGCAGTCTCTGGACGTGGACGTTAACCAAACGAGTATCGGCTTTGTAGGTGTATTCCCAAACCTGCTCCAAAAGCATCTCTCTTGAGAAAACTTCATTTGGATGTGATGCAAGCGTTAACAGCAACTTGAATTCAAGTGGGGTTAGCGCAATCTTCTTATCGCCCTTGCGAACTTCGTGACTTAAGGTGTCCATCTCAACTGCACCAATCTTGATGATGGTGTGTTGGACATCCTTGATTGGACGCAATCTAGCTTTGATTCTTGAAACTAAGATTTCGATCTTGTATGGCTTAGTGACATAGTCATCGGCACCAGCTTCAAGACCACGGATCATGTCTTGGTCATCGGTTCTTGCTGTAAGCATGATGATTGGAACACCTGAGGTTCTGCGGATCTCTGTGCAGATCTCGATACCGTTCTTTCCTGGCAACATCAGGTCAAGAAGAATAAGGTCTGGCTTGTTCTTTTCAAAGGCTGGAATAGCCTCAAGTCCGGTAGCAGCAAAACAAACATCAAATCCACTTGCTGTTAGGCCAATTTCGAGTTGCTCTCTAAGAGCATCATCGTCTTCAACGATAAGGATTTTATACATTCAAAGAACTTTCTAGTATCTGTAGTGATCCGGTTTGAATGGGCCGTTAGGCTCCACACCAATATAGCGACCTTGATCGCTTGAGAGTTCGGTTAATTCAACTCCAAGGGCTTCAAGGTGCAGACGAGCAACCTTCTCGTCTAGGTGTTTAGGCAAAATATAGACGCCGATTGGGTATTCCGACCTCTTGGTGAAAAGCTCGATCTGAGCTAATACCTGATTGCTAAACGATGTGCTCATGACAAATGAAGGGTGACCGGTTGCGTTACCTAGGTTCATCAGTCTTCCCTCAGAGAGGATCAGAACTGAGTTGCCATTGGTTAGCTGCCACTCGTGCACCTGAGGCTTTACTTCAAGTTTCTTAATTCCTGGGATGCGGGCGATGCCGTCCATATCAATTTCATTATCGAAGTGACCGATGTTCGCGATAACCGCTAGGTGCTTCATCTTCATAATGTGTTCAGGTCTAATAATTCCTGCGTTACCAGTTCCGGTGACAAAGAAATCAACATCGCTAACAACTCGATCAATAGTGGTTACTTGGAAACCATCCATAGCTGCCTGCAAAGCACAAATCGGATCAACTTCAGAAATGATTACCCGAGCACCTTGTCCACGCATGGCTTCAGCAGCACCCTTACCAACATCACCGTAACCGGCAATAAACACGGTCTTACCACCGATAAGAATGTCAGTTGCACGGTTTAGGCCATCCGGTAGTGAGTGTCTAATTCCATACTTGTTATCAAACTTAGATTTGGTAACTGAGTCATTGACGTTGATACCTGGGAATAACAGTGTCCCGCGCTTGAACATTTCGTATAGACGCTTCACACCGGTTGTGGTTTCTTCGGTAACACCGTAGATGTCTTCTGCAATTCGAGTGAAACGGTTGTTTGAAAGTTTGAACTGATCAGCAAGCAGAGCAAGGATCACACGATACTCGTCGTTATCTTCCAAACCTGCTGGTGGAACTGATCCAGCTAATTCGAATTCTCTACCCTTGTGAACTAGCAGAGTTGCATCTCCACCATCGTCCAAGATCATGTTTGGACCAATGTAATCTGCACCTTCAGCCATAGCTTCTTCAGTCCAGTCAAAAATACGCTCGGTGCACCACCAGTACTCTTCTAGTGATTCACCCTTCCAAGCAAACACTGGAACACCTTTAGGAGCTTGAACAGTTCCATGCGGACCAACAACAGATGCAGCAGCAGCTTCATCTTGAGTTGAGAAAATGTTGCATGAAGCCCAACGAACCTTTGCACCCAGTGAAACCAAAGTCTCAATCAGAACAGCAGTCTGAATAGTCATGTGTAATGAACCCGCGATACGAGCTCCACGAAGTGGCTGCAAAGGACCGAACTCTTCACGAAGAGCCATCAGCCCTGGCATCTCGTTTTCAGCCAAACGGATTAGGTGTCTACCGTAATCGGCTAGCCCAAGATCAGCTACTTTATGGTCGATTCGGGTGTCGGTTGGCTTAGTTGAGGCGTTCATGCTCTCTATTATCGCCCTTTATTAGCTCTCTTAGAAACCAAAACGTTATCTAAGGATTAGCCCTAGAACTTCGTCTCTGATTGCTTCCATACTGGCTTGGTCTTTGGCTTCAACGTTTAGACGTAGCAGAGGCTCAGTATTGGAGGCTCGAACGTTGAACCACCACCATGCTCCGTTGGCATCGGTTCCTTTGACTGTGATGCCATCGAAGTGATCAAAGCTTGCACGATCGGCAAAGGCTTCTTCAACCCGAGCCTTAGCCGCAGCAACATCCTGAACCTTCGAGTTAATCTCCCCCGATAGGAAATACGGGTTGTATTGCTTAGAAATAGCACTTAGCGATTCAGGCTGTGAACCGAACTCGGCCAAAACATGCATCGCAGCCAACATGCCG
>WLIC01000009.1 GCA_009702405.1 Actinomycetota bacterium | reverse complement strand
GTTGTGTCTGGCACGCTAGCGCTAATCTGGGTGCCAGGCTGAGCAATGCGAACTGTTGCAGTTGCAGTTGCGTCGGCGAAGTTCTTATCTCCAGCCTTTGTAGCTGTTACTACACAGTAACCAAAGTAGTTAGCTGTAATAGATGCCACACCATTGGTGACATCAAGCGTACAAACGCTTGAGCTACCTGGATCAAGTGTGTAACTAACTGCCCCAGTTCCTGTTCCACCTGCAAGGTTTAGAACAGTTGTTGCTTTAGGTGACTCAACAAACTTTAGGAATGGCGACACCGGAGTCAAAGTCAACTTAGCTTGAGCCACCTTGTTAATGGTGATTGAAAGCTTTCCAGTAGCAACGTTGAACAAGGCATCTGCAGCCTTAGTTGCAGTCAGTTCACACTTTCCAGCTTGCAGGGCGGTAATCGCTCCAGTGACTGAGTTGTATGAACAAATAGCTGTTGAACCAGAGTCAACAGCCACTGTCACAGCACCGCTACCTGAACCACCAGTGACGGTAATTGTAGAAGTTGCCTTAGGGCTGGCAGCATATGTCAACACTGCAGGGGAAGCGCTCACATTGAGGTTTGATTGAGTTCCCTTTGTTATTGAGACAGTGATCTGAGCTGAAGTTACCTGAGAATATCCAGGTGATGCAGCCTTCACAACTGTGAGCAGACAGTTTCCAACACCAAGTGTCTTGACTGTAAGCACACCATTAGCAACAGTCGCATCAGCACAAATTGCTGCCGAGGCCGCGTTAATTGAAACACTGGTTGCTCCAGTACCTGAACCACCAGTCACTGCGACCTTAAAGGTGTTTGCAGGAGCACCGAAGTAGGTAAGGGTTGACTTAGAAGCAGTTGCAGTAAGAGTTGCCTGAGCTATCTTTCCTATCCAGAATGAAACTGCAACCTCATTTGAATTGTCCCAGGCAGTTCCACCTGACTTGTAAACCTTTACCTTACATTCGCCATCACCAAGCGCTGAGACAATAATCTGGTTCGGATAGCCAGGTCGAATCTTTGCTGTTGCACAAATAGCAGCCGATGAAGGATCGATTGAGTAAACAAGGTCACCTGAACCAGTACCACCATTAGTCACTAAGTAGTTAATCTGGTCTGTGCTTGAGTTGAATGAAACAGGGTTTGCCTGGGTACCAATGCCATTGTTGGTTAGGTACCACCAAGCAGCAGTAAATGTACTCTGCGTACCCTTGGTAACAGTTAGTTTGATTGTTGCTGTAGCAGCGTTGTAGTTGCTATCAGCAGCTTTAGTAACTGTGATGTTACAGTCGCCTGCTCCGAGACCTGTGACAGTTGTTCCAGAGATTGAACAGACAGTTGAACTGTTTGCGTCGACGACATAAGTCACCGCGCCAGTTCCACTCCCTCCTGTAGTAGATAACGTGGTTGTGTCTAACGCAGAGGTTGTGGCGCGCAGTGCTACCTTACCTGCTGTTACTCCAAGAGCACTTTGGTCAATCTTTGTAAAAGTAATTGTTACTTGCTTGACTACTGATTCAACATAGTCACCATCGGAAATGCGCTTGACATTGATGACACAAACTCCTGCAGTTACATCTGTAACAACACCTGTTGTTGCATTGCTTGTGCAGATACCAGTACTTGCGGCATCAACTATGTAATTGAATATTCCAGTTCCAGAACCACCTGCGCCAAGAATAGTTGCAGTTGCTTTAGGTGAAGAAACAAACGGCATCGATGCTGAGCCAACTGTGATGCTGGCAGTTATGTCAGCTTGCGTTGCCTTGTTTATTACAAAGCTTGCCTGATAACTATTTGCAACGTTGAAGTTGGTATCACCAAGTTTTGTGTAAATCAAAGTACAAGTACCGTCATCAAGTGCTGTAACCGTAATTGATGGTGTTGCTGTAGCGGTGAAGGTCGGTGGATTCAAAGTGCTGTCGCCACCACCTGTGATTGTACAAACCGCTGGGGTAAGGCTAGCAATCTTGGTGAAGTTACCAATACCCGTATATGCAAGACCAAAGGTTAGCGAGGATGTGGCCTTGTTAGCTCCAGGAGCAAACTTGAAGTCAGCATTCGGAGTCAAAGTTACTAGGCCCTGGTTGATCTTGGATATGGTGAGGCTAATAACTACAGAATTAGAAGCCTGAACGTTGTCATCCCCATCCCTAGAGACAGTTATCTTACAGGTACCAATATTTGGTGAAGTAACATTTCCAGTCATCTGGTCAACAGAACAGTTGCTTGTGCTGTTAGCGCTGTCAACAACAAAACGAGTAACTCCAGTGCCAGCCTGCCCGGTTACGTTGATTGTGGTAGCAGCTGTTGGCGATTCTTTGAAATAAGGCTGCAATCCCATTGAAGACGAGGCACCGATGGTTTGAACCATCTTTGTGATGGTGAGTCCCATGAAGGCTCGTTGTTCAAGGTAGTTCACATCTGCTGCGTGAACCACAGTAATCAAACAAAGACCAGCAAGGTTTCCATTTACTAGAACTCTTGTTGCCTGGACAGTGCTGATTGAACAGTAATCCTCAGTCATTGGGTCAACATAGAAAACGAATTCTCCAGTTGATGAAGATCCACCAGATACTGTCACCCAAGTTTGGATTTTGCTTGAAGCTGTTGTGTATGCAATAGAAGCGGGAGCTGCAGACAAAGAAATAGCTGCTGGGTTGATCTTGGTGAACTCGACAGTAACCGTGTCAGTTGCGACGTTGTAATTAGTGTCAGCTGCCTTGGTCACAGTAATTACACAAGTGCCTGCAGTGATGTCAGTAATTAGACCGTTGCTTGCATTTACTGAACATACTGTGGTGCTGCCGCTAGCGACAGCATAAGTAACGGCACCAGTGCCAGAACCACCGTTGGTAGTGATCTGGCTGGTTGCTTTCGGTGACCACGTGAAAGCTTTAGTTGAATCCGCCGGGTTAGCAACAAGTTCAGCCTGGTTTAGCTTGTTGAAGGTAACGGTGGCAGTAGTTGTTTGAACTAAGTAGTTTAAGTCTGAGGCCTTGGTGATGTTGACCACACAAGTACCGGCAGTTTTGTCTGTAATCAAACCATTGGCGTCAACGGAACAAACAGATGTGCTTCCGGCTGCTACTGCATAGGTAACTGCTCCTGTTCCAAGACCACCAGTAACACTAATTTGTGTCTTAGCTGCAGTTGCAGCATCTGTAAGAGTCGAAGGTACAAAGTCAATGCTTGTGCTACCTGGAGTAGCTACTAAGGAGTTCTGTGGGCCTTGAGGAATGTAGAACTGGAAGTTAGTTGTTTGGGCCGCATAGTTCACGTCACCATTTTTTGTAATGGAGATTGTGCACCAGCCAACACCGTTACCCGTTGGAGCTGCAGTGATGTAAGCGATAGGGCCTGCTCCTGACACCACACACCCTGAAGTGTTAGAGGCAACATAGGTATAAGAACCAGTACCCGCTCCACCAGTAACAGTAATAACTGCTAGCACTGCTGGATCTGCAACATACTGAACGCTTGAAGAGTTGTAGGGGATGTTCACACCAGCCTGTGTAGCACCAGTTGCACTTAGGGCTGGTTGATAAATCTGGTTAATAGTCCAAGTAACAGCAGCTGAGGTCATCGGCTTGTAGTTGATGTCACCGGCTTTAGTAGCGGTGACGATACAAGAACCCGCGCTCTTTGCGGTTAGCACGTTATTAACCAATGAACAAACAGCAGCACTAGTTGGGTCGAGGGTGTAAGTAACTGCACCAGTTCCTTGACCGCCACCTGTCGATAGCGTTCTGCTTGGTGGGGTAGTGCCATTCCAGTTGGCATCTGCTGGTTGCCCGATATAGAGTCCAGTGATTTGACCTTTATCAATCTGGATTGTGAATTGCGTAGTCTGGGGAAGGAAGTAGGCGTCTCCCGCCTTGGTTACGTTGAATTTACAAGTACCAGCAGACGAGAAGGCTACGTAATAGTTGTTACCGCTAGGGGTACCAGCAGTACAGACAGAAGAGGTGCTCGGATCTACGCTGAAAGTAATTGCACCTGTTCCATTACCACCAGTAGCTCTAAGCCAAGTCGAGCTACCACCATAAATAAGTGGGCTACTATCTGCCGTTGTTACGATTGTGGCGGTTTGCGCTGCCTTGTTTATAAAGACAGTTACTGAAGCTTTTGCAGCTGCAAAGCCTCCATCAGCGGCCTTCACGCCGTTGATGACACAGTTTCCAGCGGCTAGAACAGTCATAGTAGCTGTGGTTGCAGTCGCTGACGTCACAGAACAAATGGCACTCGATGCAGGATCGACACTGAAGCTGTAAGCGCCACTACCTGAGCCGCCAGAAGCAGTAATAGTTGCAGTAACAGTTGTGTTTTGAACGATGGTTACAGCATTCTTATCTGAAGAAAGCGCAAAGCCCGCAGGTGCTTTAGAGGCAATAGCCATGTGCACGAATTCAAGCGAACTTCCAAGCGAGTTGCTTGCCTTAATTGCAAACACATATGCACCAACTTTGGTTGGGGTTCCACTCAAGGTTGCAGTTGCGGCATTGAATGTTAAGCCATCTGGAAGTCCTAGAGTTTCAAAACTGTTGGCACAGTTAGGAGCAACGCCACAGGCAGGGATAGTTGTGCTGTCTGTCTTGAGTTCAAATGTCGCTGCAGGGTAGGACGCGGCTGTGAAAACGAAGTTTGCAAGAGCAGCACCAACACGAATTGGATTGCTGAATCGCGTTACAGATTCAAGAACAGAGTCATCGCTAGTAAACACTGGTGATTTACCAACAACAAGAGTCAGTTCAACTGTTTCATCTGATCCCGCTTCGTTGGTTGCCTTTACCTTGTATGTAAAGGTGCCAGTTGCAGTTGGAGTACCAGAAAGAACACCAGTGGATGAATTCAATGTCATTCCAGCCGGAAGTGCGCCTGCGCTAACTGTGTATACATTGCGGTATCCACTTGCAACGAATGTGTAAGGAGTTGAAGCAACGTTCAGGACTGTGCTAGTTCCAGGAGTCTCAGCGGTGAATGCAGGCACATCAGTGATTTGAAGTGAGGCTGCTGAACCATAAGTAATTGTGTTACCGCTATCCGTCGCATCCTCAGCGAAGCGAACATACTTGCTAGCATCTGATGATTTGATTGTGTAGTTACCAGTTGCCAGTGGGCTGATGTCTGTGAAGGTAATGCCATCAGTTGAGATTTGCCAACGTCTGTTTGAAATTGTGACTGCGCCAGCTGATGGAACGAAAGTTCCATCTACTGGAGTGAGTACCTGGCCAACCTTTGCAGAGGTGTTAGTTGTGAAGCTAGGCAAAGTAGAGGCTGAAGGACCATTAGGCCAGCTAATAGTGATAGATCCATTACCAGAGTTCACATTTGATGTGACTGTCGCGGCAGGTGCTTGTGGGAAAGATCTACCAGACACACCTCCGCCACCAGCAGGGTTCCAGCCGTCATAGGCTGCTGCGCCACCAATACCACCTGTGTAACCAGCACCGCCGCCGCCGCCGCCAGCGCCATCGCCGCCACCGACAGTTCCACCATTTGCTCCGTTTGTGGTTGCTGATTGAGTGCCCGTGTCGGCAATCGCATTAACTCCTGGTGCGTTGATGTTGGCACCACCACCACCAGCTCCACCTCCGGCAACAGCGATTACTCCAGATTTATCCCCAGTTGAAAGAACTGATGCTGCTCCACCACCAGCTCCACCACCCGAAGATCCTTGACAACCTGCGTATCCACCAGTTCCACCAGCATAGGCTGCCCAGAAGTTAGCGCCTCCAGCGCCTTGACCGTTACAAGATCCACCGCTTCCATTGCTACCTGCGTTACCAGGGTATAGATATAAAGGAGAGACTGTTGAAGGGGTGTATTGGAAAACCACTCGAGAACCGAGTAAACCGGTACCACCAGCACCACCAGCGTCACCACCACCACGACCACCAGAACCACCATTGAGAGTAATGGTTAGGTTCACACCAGCACTAGGAGGTGTGAAGGTCTGTGTCGAGGCACTATAGGTAAATGTCTGACTACAGGTAGCACCTGAACAACTTGCAGCAGCTTCAGCTGATGCAGTTGGGATGAACGAGATCAACCCAACAGTTAGTAGTAGCGAGCTCAGGATTGACAGACGGCGTGACTGCTTCATTAAAGTAATTTCCCTTATTAGTTGCTAGCGTAGATACGCATAGGTCTTGAAAATTTTATAAAAATCATCTGTGTGCATAGGTCAATGTTTCGTATAAACGAATACTTAGGTGCTGAAAAGAAATAATCAAAAAGAAATATCTTCGGAAAGGCGAATAAATGAGCAAGCCATTAGTCATTGCTCATCGTGGCGCTTGCGGATATCGACCTGAAAATACTTTGGAGTCTTTCGAACTTGGCATTCAGCAGGGAGCTGACGGCATTGAGTTTGATTTGGTTACCACTTCTGATCAACAGTTGATTATTAGACATGAGAACACCCTCGGTGAGACCACAGACATCGCAAGTAAATCAGAATTTAGGGAATTCAAGCGTGCTGGGTTAGTCGAAGGCATTGAAGTTAGTGATTGGTTCACTGAGGATTTGGATTTGGGGCAGATAAAGACTCTTCGCGCCGTTGAGCGATTAGGGGAGCTTAGACCAGGCAGCGCTAAGTTCAATGGTCAGTTTGAGATTCCAACGTTTAACGAAATATTGAATGCTTCATTTATTGAAGGGAAAATACTTGTTTGCGAGATCAAACAAGGAACACATATAAATGTCTTGTCAAACCAAATTGGAAAACTTGTTGCAGAGGAAATATTCAAGAGCCCGGTTCAACAAAGAGACGTAAAACTCGTTATTGAATCCTTTAGTTTTGAACTCTTGCTTGAAGCTAGAGATGAACTTCAGAAACTCAAAGTTCCAGCCAAATACTTCTTTGCCGTTGATGAGGCGGAACCAGACCCTGCTTGGTTAGAGGAACTTTCAACTCAAGTGGATGGACTCTCTATCTCTACACATTTACTGTTCTCCGAATCGAACTGGGTTGAGGCAGCACATTCAGTTGGTCTTGTCATCTGGGTTTATACGGCAAGGGCCGAACACGCAGAAACTTCTATAGATGAGTATTACGAGCAGTTCATAACTTCAGGTGTTGATGGTATCTTTGCTGACCAACCAGACCTGCTTCGGCGAGTATTAGCCGACCGTGGCTGAACTGTCGCTAGTGCGACTTAGGATTACTTGGTTATGAACACCTTTTTAGAGCCAATCGGTTCCCCAGACCTGCTTGAAGGATTGAATCCTCAGCAGCGGGAGGCTGTTCTATATAGAGGCCCAGCATTGCTAATTGTTGCTGGTGCTGGTTCTGGTAAGACCAGAGTTTTGACTCATCGCATAGCTCATCTGTTAGCAAATAAAGAGGCCTGGCCATCGCAGATACTTGCCATCACATTTACTAATAAGGCAGCTAATGAAATGCGTGAACGTATCAGGCATTTGGTTGGAGATCCTGAGGGAATGTGGATTAGAACTTTCCACTCTGCCTGTTTACAAATCTTGAGAAGAGAAGCGGAGAAGCTAGGCCATAACTCGAACTTCACCGTTTATGACACTGGGGATACCAGGGCTTTACTGAAGCGGCTAATCAAAGCTGGTGGCTATGACATCGATAGCTTGAAGGCTCAATCTGTTGCAGCTGTTATCAGTAAGGCTAAGAACGAATTACAAACTGCAGAAGATTTTGCAGGCAACATCGATACGAAGAATCCAAAGTCTTCAGCTATGGCTGAGATTTTTATTGCCTATGAAGCAGAGAAGCGCCGTAACAATGCTTTTGATTTTGATGACCTTATCGGTGAAACAGTTTATTTACTTAGAGCTTTCCCTGAGGTGGCTGCTAACTACCAACGTAAGTTCAGACATGTTCTAGTTGATGAGTATCAAGACACTAACCATGCTCAATACGCTTTGATTCGAGAACTAACTAAAGGAATCGACCCTAAGTTTGCTCAACCAGATCAGCGAACAGGTGAACTGTTAGGACCTGCTTCCTTGACTGTCGTTGGTGACAGCGATCAATCTATTTATGCATTCCGCGGAGCAGATATTAGGAACATCTCTGAATTCTCTAAAGACTTCAGAGGTGCACACACCATCCTGTTGGAGCAGAACTACCGTTCAACTCAAAACATCCTCTCTGCAGCCAATGCTGTTATCTCTAAAAACTTTGATAGACCAGAGAAGAACCTTTGGACTGATGCCGGAGCAGGGGAGAAGATAGTTCAGTTCACTGCAGTTGATGAAAGACACGAAGCTGGGTTCATCGTTGATCAGATTCAAGAACACCACGGTGAGGGTATTGCTTATTCGCAGATGGCAATTCTTTATAGAACTAACGCACTAACTCCAAGCATTGAAGCTGAACTCAAATCACAGCGAGTTCCTTATGCAGTTATCGGTGGCTTGAAGTTCTATGAACGTAAAGAAATCAAAGATGCTCTTGCTTATCTAACAGCTGTTTCTAATGGAAGAAACGATGAGGCAGTTAGAAGAGTTCTAAACGAGCCGGGTCGTGGCATTGGTGATAAGACCGAGCTGAAGATTGCTGAATTTGCTAGAAGAAACGGTCTAAGTTTTAGAGATGCCCTAGGTCACGCAGTTGAACTGGGACTTGGCCCGAAAATCACTGAAGCTATTTTGAAGTTTGCCAACTTGCTTGATGATCTAGAGGCTATGTCTCAGACAGCCAAGATCAGCGATGTTTTGATTGATGCACTGGTTCGCTCTGGCTATCGATACAACCTTGAGATGAGTCGAGACCCTCAGGATGAAGCAAGAGTTGAAAACCTTGATGCTCTCGTAGGTCAGGTAGTTGAGTATCAACTACGTAATCAGGAAGCCACTCTTGCTGACTATCTGGCTGAGATCACTTTGTCTGCTGCAGCAGATGAGATTGATGATGGCTCAGGTCAGGTTTCTTTGATGACTCTGCATACCGCTAAAGGCCTTGAGTATCCTGTTGTCTTTATTGCAGGCCTTGAGCAGGGCACGCTTCCGCACATGCGGTCTTTTGAAGAAGTTGGCGGCTTAGCTGAAGAACGAAGACTTTTCTATGTGGGTATCACCCGTGCCATGAAGCAGTTGTATTTGACGCTGGCTTTGCAGAGAACACTGTTTGGTCAGATGAACTCAACCATGCCTTCTAACTTTCTTTTGGATATCCCAGTTGAGCTCGTGGATCAGCGAGGGGCTGAACGTGAGGCACCTAGGTATCAGCCAAGGGCTGTTGGTTCTGGTAGTTATGACAGAGCACCTAAGGAGAAGAAGGTCTGGAATAACGCCATTAGCCAGGTTAGAAACAACGAGGGTTTGGTGTTAGCGGTTGGGGACAAGGTCAAGCATGATGATTTCGGTCATGGCACCGTGGTGGCAACTACCGGTGAGGGTGCTCGCCAGACTGCTGAAATCAGGTTTGAACGGGTTGGAACTAAGCGTCTCATGGTGCGAGTTGCACCTATCGAGAGGCTCTAAACTTATCTCTGGTGCACGTTCTGAGTGCCCTTTTTTGTTGAATGGAATCATAAGTGGACTTATTTGAATATCAAGCTCGCGACATGTTTGAGAGCTATG
>WLIC01000089.1 GCA_009702405.1 Actinomycetota bacterium | reverse complement strand
CCCTAAGAAGGCTAGGAACCCAGATCACCAACGGTGAAGGAGGCGACTTAGTAATAGTCCCACCAACCACTGACATTTCACTCAACACCACAATTGACTGCGGTTTAGCTGGCACAGTCATGAGGTTTGTGCCCCCTATGGCAGCCCTATTTGAGGGAACAATCGTCTTTGATGGCGATGAGGCAGCCCGAAGAAGGCCTATGCGGACCACAATTGACTCCCTTAGAGCTCTTGGGGTCAATGTCAGTGAATCTGAGGGTCTACCTTTTACTATCACTAGCTCTGGAGTTATCGAGGGTGGCTATCTAGAGATCGATGCCTCAGCCTCATCCCAGTTCGTATCAGGCTTACTGCTAGCGGCCCCAAGCTTTACTAAAGGTTTAGAGCTTAGACATGTTGGGGAGCACCTACCTAGCCTTCCTCACATTGAAATGACCTTGGAATGCCTAAGAGAACGTGGTGTCAGCGTTTCTCAACCTGAGCCAACTCTCTGGAAGGTATCTCCTGGTCCTATTTCTGGTGGAGAGAAACTAATCGAACCAGATCTATCTAACGCTGGTCCTTTCCTAGCTGCAGCTTTGGTAACCGGTGGAACTGTAACTATTTCAGACTGGCCACAGCACACCACTCAGGTTGGTAAGCATTTTGTAGAACTGCTAACCCAGATGGGTGCTGCTGTGAAGACAGCAGGAACTGATCTTGTCATTACTGGCACAGGTTCAATTAAGGGCATCGATGTTGATTTATCTATTGGTGGTGAATTAGCCCCAGTGATTATCGCTTTAGCTGTCTTGGCCGATGGTCCTTCGAGAATTACAGGTATTGCTCATCTCAGAGGTCATGAGACTGACCGACTTGCTGCTCTAACCAATGAGATAAATAGCATTGGCGGTAACGCTAAAGAATTAGAGGATGGAATTGAAATAGTTCCTAGCGCTAACGTGCATGGTGGTTTATGGCAAACCTATGAAGATCACCGGATGGCAACTGCAGGAGCAATTATTGGGTTGCGCGTACCTGGTATTGAGATTGAAGACATTAACGTTGTAGCTAAGACTATGCCTAACTTTGTTGAACTATGGAGTGAGCTCTTGGAGCCTAAAGCTTGAGTTGGTTATACGAACCAGAACCTGGTGAACATGATCTCGATGAGAGTGATGTTCGGGTACGTCCAAACCCTAAAGGCAATAAACCTAGAACTAAGAACAGACCTAGCTACGCTGAAGCTCCTATTGGAATGGTTATCCAAGTTGATAAAGGTCGATACACCATCATCTTGGATGGTAAAGAAATCATTGGAACGCTAGGTAAAGAACTTCGTAAAGAAGGCGTTGCAGTTGGTGACCTTGTTGCACTAGCTGGGGATACCTCAGAAACTGTTGGAGCGCTATCACGAATAGTAAGAGTTGAACCTAGAACAACTCTGCTTAGAAGAAGTGCCGATGATACCGATCAGGTTGAGCGAGTAATAGTTGCTAATGCAACTCAGATGCTGATTGTTGTTGCTATTAGCAATCCAGAACCTAGAACCAGACTTATTGATAGGTATCTAGCTGCAGCCTTTGATGCAGGACTAAGACCTGCTCTTTGTATTACCAAAGTAGATCTTGCTGACCCAACCGAGTTCCTGAGTAACTTTGCAGGTCTTTCCGTTCCTGTGATTCTCAATAGAAAAGATAGTCCAAGCCTTAGTGAACTCAATGAGTTCCTAGCCAACGAAACAACAGTGGTCGTAGGTCACAGCGGTGTTGGTAAATCCACCTTGGTTAATGCTCTAGCCCCAGATGCTCTTCGCTCAACCGGTGGAGTGAACACTGTCACAGGTAGAGGTAGGCATACCAGCAGCTCAGTTAGAGCCATCCCACTAGATGCCAGTACTTGGATCATTGATACTCCTGGAGTTAGGTCATTTGGTCTAGGGCATATCAAACTTGAGAACCTACTCAAGAGCTTTGAAGATCTCTGGTCGGTAGCAAGTAACTGCCCTAGAGATTGTTCACACCTAGCAGACTCCCCCGACTGCCTTCTGGATGAAGCCATAACTAATGGAACACTTCCTGCCGCCCGAGTTGACTCTCTTCGAAGACTCATGGGTTCACTCGCTAACAGTCCTAGCGAATAAAGTTATCTAATGGATTATTCCCAAGACCTAGCTTTAGCCCTCGAGCTTGCTGACATCGCTGATGCGATATCCCTTGAACGTTTTTACTCTCAAGATCTGGTAGTAGAAACTAAACCTGACGCCACCCCCGTTACCGATGCGGACAGAAGTGTTGAAGTTGCTCTGAAGGCAAAGCTTAAAGATGTTCGCCCTAACGATTCACTTATTGGTGAAGAGTATGGAACTACCGGTGAAAACCTGCACGGTGCAGGAAGCAGAACTTGGATTATTGACCCTATCGATGGAACTGCTAACTTCATGCGTGGAGTCCCAGTTTGGGCAACGCTCATTGCTCTTGCAGTTGATGGCAAACCAGTAGTTGGAGTAGTAAGTGCTCCTGCCATGGGTAGAAGATGGTGGGCAGCACCTGGAACAGGCGCACACACCAGACACATTGATGGAAGGGTTGCTGATATTCAAGTTTCTAAGATCTCAGATCTTGAGCATGCATCGCTTAGCTATAACAGTTTGAAGCTCTGGGATGAGACTGGCCGACTAGATCAGCTGATGACCCTAACTAGAAAAGTTTGGCGAACCAGAGCTTATGGTGATTTCTGGGCATACATGCTCTTGGCTGAAGGCTCCCTCGAAATAACCACTGAGCACAACCTTGCTATCTATGATATTGCCGCTCTTGTTCCAATCATTGAGCAAGCTGGTGGAACAATCACAGATCTAGATGGTGACCTAACAATTAATTCTTCAAGTGTTCTAGCAACTAACGGCGTCTTACACAGAACAGTTGCAGAGCTGTTCAGACACCCAAATGTGAAGAACTAGTTCTTTATTTTTCGAAGAGCACTTATTTGCGAGGTAAGGACAATTGCAGTTATCCCCGCGATAAGTGCGACTACCGCTGTGAATAGTGCGAATGCTCCAGCACTATCGGTAGGTCCCGTTTCACAATTTTGACTCGAATAACTCTCCATAAAACGGCAACCAGACAAAGCCAGGCCATTTATAACTGCAGCTATGCAGCCAAGAATGCAGGCAGCAATGGAAATCCCCATTACAACCAAAGATGTTGTTCTAAGCGATTCGAGTCTTGATAATTCCTGAAGTTTAGACATGCTTGTTTCCCCTTTCCTGAGCATAAATCCCCACTTACAAGTAAATTATAGGGAGGGAGGCAATCTGATGATAAAAACGCAATGGTTCAAATTACAGATACTCTCTGCGGCCTCTGGCATCTCTTTCCTAGGTAGTGCGATGACTACCTTTGCTGTTGTGCTTAGGGATAAAGATGCAGCTGGAGCTCCTGGGGTTTCTTTACTGTTTCTCTGCATGCTTGTTCCTGCAGTGTTCTTATCCCCTTGGGCTGGATTACTAGCCGATCGATACAGCACCAGAAAACTGATGCCACCATTACTAATGGTGATGAGCCTTGCCAGTTTCAGCCTCGCTCTTGGGTTACCTTCATGGTGGTCATACATCGCACTACTTATCTCAGCTAGTGCTAACACCGGTGTGAATGCATCTTTCAATGCTTTGATTCCAAGTCTTGCTGCTAAAGAAGATGTCACCCGTGCCAATGGAATGAATACCACCTATACAGCTCTAGGTTCTCTGCTTGCTCCAGCTCTTGGTGGAATCCTAGTTAGTACCACAGGTTACTTCTGGCCATTCATCATCGATGGAGTTTCTTTCATTGTCCTAACCGTTGTAATCCTGCTGTTGAAAGTTGACCGTCAAGGATCAACAGGTCATGAAGAGGGATCTCTAAAAGCCCTAGCTGGACTGAAGTTTGTTTTTCAAGACAAACTAATTCGTTCCATAGTTATCTTGATTACCGTGTTGATCATCTCCTTAGGTGTTATTCAAGTTGGCGAAGTATTCCTTTTGATTGATGAATTACATGCCACAACTTTCATCTATGGATTAGCTGGAGCTGTGTTTGCCTTCGGAGCGGTATCTGGCGGAGTCTTCACCGTTCTTACTAAAGTTCCACTGCGCTATCACATGAGGATAGTCACAGCCGCAATCCTGATGGTGATAGTTGTTGTTATCACTATTGCCAGAGCTCATCACTGGTGGGTTGTGATGACCTTTGGATATATCGGTGGAGTTTGTATGGCTCTACTGAACTCTTATGGCAATGGAATTATTCAGAACCGAACTGAAGAATCAGTTCGAGCAAGAGTGATGGCAACATTTGGTGCTGTCATTACTGTTGGAACAGTTACCAGCACAGCATTAGCTGGAATAGCAATTGAAGCTTTTGGAGTTAGAAATACCTTTGTTGGAGCAGGTGT
>WLIC01000088.1 GCA_009702405.1 Actinomycetota bacterium | reverse complement strand
TTGTCCAGTGAATAAATCAACTAACTGGCTAGGCCACATCATCGAAGTTCAAATAGAGAAGGTGGCCCATGGCGGTATTTTCGTAGCTCGCCATGAAGGCAGAGTGGTCTTTGTATCTCATGTCATCCCAGGTGAAGTTGCCAAGGTGAAGGTCTATGAGGATAAAGGTGGAGCGTTCTGTCGAGCAGAACCAGTTGAAATCATTACCGCCTCTCCCGATCGAGTCAAACACTTTTGGAAAAATGCTGAACATGCCGGTGGTGCTGAATTTGGTCACATTAGTCTTGCTCGTCAAAGAGAACTCAAAGCAGATGTCTTAGAAGAAGGCCTGCAACGCTTTTCTGGAATTGAAATGCGTGTTCCAGTGTTAGCTGCTCCTGGCGATGATGAAAGAAATGGTTTGGGTTATCGAACCCGCGTGCAACTGCATGTCAATGAAGATGGTGATGTTGGCCCATACAAAGAGAGAACTCATGAAGTTGTTCGTGTAAAGACTTTGCCACTAGCAGTTCCAGATATTCAAGAGCTAGGACTGCACCTAAAGAATTGGCAAGATGTCAAGAAGATTGAAATTGCTGCTTCAAGCACAGGTCAAACACAGTGGACCATCGATAAGAAACTAAAAGGTGAAGAGAAGTTCTTAGAGCGAGCAGGAGGTCGAACATTCCGTTTATCTGCTGGTGCTTTCTGGCAAGTCCATAGAGAAGCTGCGAATCTGTTAGCTGAAGAAGTTGTTGCTGTTACTAAAGCTGCTGGCTTTACTAAAGATGCTCAGAATTACGACCTCTACGGTGGGGTTGGTTTATTCAGTGGTGCACTAGCTGCTGCCTATGGATTAGATATCAAGATCACAACTGTTGAGGCTTCTAAATCAGCAGCTGAAGATGCCAGACGAAACTTGATTGACATCAAGGGTGCTAAATCTATTGCCACTCCAACAGAGCGATTCTTAGATGAACTAGCATCAGCAGGAGCATTGCCTCCTAAGAGCACCATCATCATGGACCCACCAAGATCAGGTGCTGGTAAGCATGTGATTGAAAGATTAATTACGTTATCTCCTGACCACCTGGTTTATGTTGCCTGTGATCCAATCGCTTTGGTGAGAGATCTAAAGCCACTGACTGCTGCCGGTTACAAGATTGCAAGTATTAAGGCTTTTGACCTATTCCCACACACCCATCATTTTGAAACTGTGGTTAGTCTGGTTCGGTGAGTAAAACGGGGACAAAGCCTATAAAGGTAGCCATTGTCGATGACCATGAGGCCATCAGGCTTGGCTTTGCCGGGGCATGTCTCGAATATGGCTATGAACTAGTGGCACATGCTTCAACTGTTGATGAACTTATTCCGAAGCTGAAGAAGAAACCACAGGTAGTGGTTTTAGATCTATCTCTTGCCGATGGTAGTGAACCAAGTCAGAACGTAAGAAAACTAATTGACTATGGCACCGAGGTTCTGATCTTCTCGATTGCTGATAGGAAAGCTCAGGTGAAATCAGCTCTCGTTGAAGGAGCTGCTGCACTAGTTACTAAGAGCCAGCAGATGAAAGACCTATTTGAATGTATTAACTTAGTTGCCAATGGCATCAAGGTGAACACTGCTGAAACGATTGCGGCTATCGATAGCGACCAAGAGTTCAAAGCGAAGCTCACTGACCGTGAACTTGAAGTACTCAGGCTATATGCATCGGGGATGACTCTAAAATCTGTTGCTTATGAATTGAAACTAAGTAAATACACAGTGAAAGAGCACATCGATCGAGTTAGAGATAAATATTCCAACTTGGGTAGACCAGCTCCTGGTAAATCTGAACTTCTTATGCGCTTACTTGAAGATGGATACATGGGGGATGATTTCATCTAATGAGCACAACTCAAGCTACCTTCGCTACCGCTCGTATAAATCGTTTGATTGGTAGAGCATTAGCTGCTGCTTCAGTTTTGCTAAGCGTTGAAAGTGGTTTGAACTATGTGAACCAAAGCCAATACCTGAATCAACCGCTCTCTTGGATTTTGGTAAGCATTCTTTGGGCAACAACAGCTGCCTTCACATACACTTTCTGGTTTGGTAGTGCCAGTTACATTTACCTTCGCATCCATGCCCTTTACATGTTTGTCCTGCTTGCTGCTTGGCCGTTGATGATTAAAGAGATTCCGGTTGATGATGGCACTTTCTATCCATTCTTATGGTGGGTTGTCGACACCGGTTGGGTGGCTGCAGCTATTAGCTTCAGGTTGCGATGGGTTATCGCTTACTTTGTTGTCTTGGTTATTGGAATACAGGGCATGTTCTTTATTCCGATTGGTGGATCTCACTCCGTTACTCAAGTGCTGACCGATGGTTTGTTTACTGTTCTAACCAATGGCTCAGTAGCGGTGATTATCTTGATGCTTAGAAATGCTGCTAGCGCAACTGATAAAGCTAATGCTGAGGCAATTCAGGTTGCAGTCTTACAAGCAAAAGCAGAAGCTGAATCGAAGGAACGTCAACGTCTAGATGCTCTAATCCATGACAGCGTTCTAACTGCTTTGATCAGTGCCACCAATGCCAAAACAGAACTTGAAGCTCAGTCAGCCGCTGAGCTTGCTAATAGCGCTCTAGAGAAACTCTCCAACCTAGAGAACTCAAGCGTTGAAGGGGCACCTGTTTTTTGTGGTGATCTCTTTGACTCAGTTATTGCAGCAAGCAAGAGACTTGATCCTGAGATTGAAGCTCGGAAAGACTGTCAGACTCAATTCCTAGTTGAGAAAGAGGTTTCAGTTGCGCTAACTGAAGCCATTTTGCAGGCTTTGCAGAACTCTCAACTGCATGCAGGTTTGAAGGCTCAACGTGAACTAATTCTGAAAGCTAGTTCCAATGAGTTGAAGATTGTTTTGAAAGATAACGGTAAAGGCTTTAGACCTAACCGAGTTCCTAAAGGTCGGTTAGGAATTAGAAACTCAATAGTTGGCAGAGTTCAAAGTGTTGGCGGAACAGCATACATCGTCTCATCTCCTGGCCAAGGTGCAACAGTGATTCTGGAATGGAGTAAGAAATGATCTCCATTAAGCGCTGGGTAGCAGCCCTTATTCCTTTGGTTTACGCTTTTTATCTTCCTGTTCAATCACTTTTGATTCCAGGAATAGAGAATAGAACCTTTGAAATAATCGCTCTGATCATTTATCTAGCTGCAGTTGTCCCAACACTGGTTTTATACCGTGGCTTGAACTTGCCTTTAGGGCAAGCTGCCTTCAATTTAGTTGCTGCAGTTGTGTTGCCTGCTCTGGTTATATTCCAGCGTGATGCCATTGATGATAAAGATGTTGGTGGCTGGGTTGTTATGGGAACCGCTGTCATTCTGACAGCTTCTGCGGTTAGACAGCGTCGAGTGTTTGCAGTACTTGGTGTTGCCGCACTAGTTATTGAATTTGTCTACGTGTATGGTCCGATTGCTCTTTTCACAGCAGGCCTAGTTGGTGCTTTGGTATTCGTCTTAGCTGGTCTTGGTGTTTCAACCGGTATCAAAAATGCCAATACCGAATCAGATAAATACCGTGAACGTGAAGCTAAGTCATTAGCCTCGATTGCATCTCTTGAGGCAACCAAATCGGAACGCACTTCAAGACTGCAACAGGTACTAGGTAGTTCAGTTCCTTTCCTCTCTTTGATTGCTGAGAGTAAGACACCACTTAGTGCTGAGATGAAACAATCGGCTCGATTATTAGAACTTGCTCTAAGAGATGAAATCAGGGGCAGGGGATTACTCACCTCAGCTATGCGATCTGAGATATCTAGATTGAGAAACCTTGGAGTTGAAGTTGCTCTCCTAGATGAAGGTGGCACTGAAGGTTTAGCTCAAGAAGAACTAGATGCTCTGTTGGCTCAAGCCATTGAAGCTCTTCAGGCAATCAGTAGCGGTCGAGTGACGGTTAGAAGCCCTAAGGGTGAAGCATTCAAGGTAACAGTTGTTGCAACGCTGCCAGGTGTAGCGCAACCTTTGTTATCTCTACGCCTTAGTTAAAGGTCCCCTTTAAACCCCCAACGGGCCTAGGAGCTATTGCTAGCGCCTGGCCCGTCCCCTGGAAATGAACCGAGCAAATCCCCTTAAGACTTTCGATTCACCGTACGAAATAAAACTATGTTCGTACAGGACAAATCTGCCGAAAATACGGCTCGTGTTTTAGTCCCCACTTAAGGGGACAGGCTTAAATGGGAAACGGCTCCTCTTTTTCAAGAGGAGCCGTCGCACAGCCTTCACTTATCCCAGCAAAGCTGTTTCAAGTGTATCTAATCCAATGCTGCCCAGGTTTAGAGCCTTCATGTGGAAGTCCTTGATGTTGAAGTTAGCGCCTTGGCGTACCTTGTATTCATCGCGGATCTGCTCCCAGATTCTCTGACCAATCTTGTATGAAGGAGCCTGTCCTGGCCAACCGAAGTAACGGTGCACTTCGAAGTTGATGAA
>WLIC01000087.1 GCA_009702405.1 Actinomycetota bacterium | reverse complement strand
CTTTGGTCAAGATAAGCGTGTGGGTCTTTTAGTAATGGATGCTGTCTTATCTGGTTGATAAGAGTTGCTTGAGTTGAAACATAGTTACCTATGATGGATTTCATTCTCTCTAGAGATTCAGAAATCCTTCTTCTTTCATCCACAACATCTGGAACGACTCGTTTAGCAGCATCAGTTGGAGTTGATGCTCTTAGGTCTGCAACATCATCAATGATTGGCCTATCGTTCTCGTGACCAATAGCTGAGATAACCGGAGTCTTGCATGCAGCAACTGCTCTAACTAATGCTTCATCGCTAAAACCAACTAAATCTAAGAAACCACCGCCACCTCTAGTGATGATGATTACTTCAACCTCAGGATCTTCATCCATCTTCTTCAGAGCTGCAATAACACTCGGTGCACACTCAGCACCTTGAACAGATACGTTAGCTGTTCTAATTACTGCTTCTGGCCAACGTAATAGAACATTCTGTTTGACATCTTTTTCTGCATCTGAGTTCTCTGCAGTGATAAGACCAATAACACCGGGTAAGAAAGGTAGTTTCTGTTTCTTAGCTGGATCTGCTAAACCTTCGGCAATAATCTTTGCTCGCCTGGCTTCAATCTCAGCCATGAGAACACCGATGCCAACTTTTCTAATGGTGGTAACCCGAAGTGAAAGAGTTCCTCTAGCAACATAGAAGTCCATGTTTCCTGAAACTAGGACACGGTCACCATCTTGGAATTCTTCACCAGCTGAAACCAACACATTATTGAAAATCACTAAAGAGAGCTGAGCTCCGGTAGTTAGGTCTCTAAGTTGGGGATAGGCGTGCCCTCCAGCTTTAGCTTGGAACTTGATAAGTTCACCCTCAACCCAGGCATTACCCCAGCCTTTGACAGCATTGGCTACCCGTTCACTTAGTTGTTGAACGGTGAACGGGTGGTCTGGGTCTTTACCCGTGTCCACTACTTCGTCCATTGCCTATACCCATCTGACTTCGCTTAGAATTGCGAAGTGGCCGACTTCCAGAATACTTCCGTCTTAGGACAAACTCAGACCGCTAAGCGAGTGCTGCTTGCAGCCCCTAGAGGTTACTGCGCAGGCGTAGACAGGGCTGTTATAGCCGTCGAAAAGGCCTTAGATCTGCATGGAACACCGGTTTATGTCCGCAAGGAGATTGTTCACAACAAGCACGTGGTGTCCTCTCTTGAGCGCCGTGGAGCTATTTTCGTGGATGAGGTGGATGAGGTTCCAGAAGGCAGCATTTTGGTCTTCTCAGCCCATGGTGTCTCACCTGCAGTTGTGAAGGCTGCTGGGGAAAGAGGTTTGAACACCATTGATGCAACCTGTCCACTGGTAACCAAAGTTCACCGAGAAGTTCAGAGATTTGCAAGCGAAGACTATGACATCTTGCTCATCGGTCACGAAGGTCACGAAGAAGTAGAAGGGACAGCAGGTGAAGCTCCTGAGCATGTTCAACTGGTTGACGGAAGACATGGCATTCTGAATGTCACTGTTCGCGATCCTGAGAAAGTTATCTGGCTATCTCAAACAACTCTTTCAGTTGATGAGACTTATGAAACAGTAAATGCTTTGCGCGAGAAGTTCCCAACTTTGCAAAACCCACCAAGTGATGATATTTGCTATGCAACTCAGAACAGACAGGTTGCTATCAAGAAGGTTGCTCAAGAAAGCGATCTAGTTATTGTTGTTGGTTCTGCTAACTCCTCTAACACTGTTCGTTTAGTTGAAGTTGCATTAGAAGCAGGAGCTAAAGCGTCTTACCGAGTCGACTTTGCAACTGAGATAAAAGAAGAGTGGTTCGACGGTGTGAGTACCGTTGGAGTTTCTTCCGGTGCTAGCGTTCCAGAAATCCTGGTTGATGAAGTTCTTGAATATCTTGCTAAGCGAGGTTTTGGTGATGTTGATATTGTTCAGACAGCTGAAGAAGATGTTCAGTTCTCATTACCTAAAGAACTTAGAAAAGACATGAAAGCAGCTGGTGAAGAAACCAGTAACAAGCAGAAGCGAAACTCAGATACACATTAGTGAAGCTAACTAAAGTTAGTTTCTTTTACTAGTTTTCCTTCTCGGTCAAAAGTCTTCCAAATACCAATTTGTTTGCCATTATCAAAAGATCCAGATCTCATTAGCGATCCATCTTTTCTAAAGAATTCCCAGAAGCCATGCATTTCATTGTTCTGATATGAACCTTTAAAACGCGGATTCCCGTTCTCGTAAAAAGGGTCTATCTGGTTCAACTACAGACTCATAGATTTTGAAGCAGAACCAAGTTCCTGGGTAGCAAGAACAACACGCTTAGCCATAGCTGCTTCTGCAGTCTTACCCCAACCACGTGGGTCATAAGCCTTCTTGTCACCAACATCGCCATCAACTTTGAGTACCTTGTCGTAGTTAGCGAACATGTGACCTGCAATTGATCTGGTGAATGCATACTGAGTGTCAGTGTCAATGTTCATCTTCACAACACCAAAGCGAACTGCATCTGCAATCTCTTGAGGAGTGGAACCTGAACCACCGTGGAAGACCAAATCAAACGGCATGTCCTTGCCATACTTATCGCCAACAGCACGTTGGATATCACTTAGTAGTTCTGGGCGAAGCACTACGTTGCCGGCTTTGTATACTCCGTGCACGTTACCGAAAGTTAGAGCGGTTAGGTAGCGACCGTTTTCGCCAAGACCTAGAGCCTCAGCGGTTAGTAGACCATCTTCGATGGTTGAGTAAAGGTGTTCACCTTCACCACCTTCAACGCCGTCTTCTTCGCCACCAACAACACCGATCTCAACTTCCAAGATGATGCCTAGGTTCTTGGTCTGAGCCAAGAGGTCTTTAGAGATCTGCAGGTTTTCAGTTAGCGAGACAGCTGAGCCATCCCACATCTGGGAGTTGAATAAAGGTTCCTGGCCATTACGAACTCGCTCTTTGCTCAGTTCTAATAGTGGAAGCAGGAAGGTCTCTAGGTGTGGCTTAGAGCAGTGGTCAGTGTGAATACCAACAGTGATTGGGTAGTTCTTAGCAACTTCTCTAACGAACTGAGCCATGGCAGCAGCACCGGTTGCCATGTGCTTTACTGATGAACCTGACCAGTAGTCACCGCCACCTGTTGTGACCTGAAGAATGCCATCAGAACCAGCTTCGGTTAGACCTTGCAAAACAGCGTTGACTGTCTGAGAAGAAGAAACGTTGATAGCAGGATATGCAAAGCCACCTTTTTTAGCGCGGTCGATCATTTCTGCATATTGATCAGGTGTTGCTACTGGCACTTGGAACTCCTAAGGTTTGGCTATTTCTTCTAATGGAACATCTAAGTTTGGGTTTGAGTCGACAGTCGCGCTTGGCATGTTATCTAGATTTGCAAGTCCTGAAGTTGGTTGAGTAACTGCAATAGCCCCCCAGCGAACAGCTGTTTGAACACCTAGTGGGACGTTGAAGCCAACACCGTAATCTTCTTCACCTTCTGCAATTGGATTAGAAACAACAGCAGATAGGAAACCAGCAAGAGTTGCATCTCCAGCACCAACAGTGTTAATAACTTTCACTGGAGGAGTTCTAGCGGCCCAGTGACCAGTCTTAGTAACTGCAATCATGCCATCAGCACCCATTGAAGCTAGAACAACTTCAATGCCGTGCTGGCAAAGTTCACGAGCAGCATCAACAACATCACCAACAGTTGTTAGTTCTCTGCCAACAGCTGAAGCTAGTTCTTCAGCATTTGGCTTGATGACGTTAGCGCAGCCTTTACGAGCCCAATAGGACAGTGGTTCACCTGAAGTATCAAGAGCAACTTTCACTCCAAGTAACTTCATGGCATCAAAGATTGGTTGCAGATCAACATAAACACCGGTTGATTTATATGTTGGCAATGCACCAGCGATAACTAACCACTTAGCTCCAGTGTTTTTGACTTCCTGTTCGGTTAGGTCAATAACTTTTTGCCAGTCTTCTTCAGATAGAGATCTAGGTGATTCGTTTACCTTGGTGGTAGTTCCATGCTTATCAACGATGGTGGTTGAAACACGAAGGTTACCTTCGACCCAAAGTGGAACTAGGAAAGATGAACCAGTTCTTTCAAGAACTGAAGTATCAGCATCACCGATAGGAACAACTCCTGGAGCATGGATGTTAGCCAAGGTAAGACCACGGGATACGTTGATACCTTTACCAGCTAGCTCTTCACGAACGTCATCAGCACGGTTAACGCCACCTGGGTGCAGGTTATTTACGTAATAAGTGCGGTCAAGGGTTGGAGCAGGAGTCAATGTGACTACCGGAGCACCGAAATGGCCCTGCGACATGAGTTTCTCCTACTACTAAAAAAGGTTTCATCGCCAAAGAAATATTCTGGCGGATAAGAGCAAACGACTTTGTCGGCTAACTCAAAAAGTATAGCCAAAATAAGGGTTTTAGGCTTGTTCGGTGTTATCAGGAACCAGGTT
>WLIC01000086.1 GCA_009702405.1 Actinomycetota bacterium | reverse complement strand
TTTCCGTTAGTGTCCTTGCCTGAAAAGAAACTTAGATCCAAATTGTTGTAATTCATGTTGCGCAAAGTTTTCACGAGTTCCTCGCGTGCTCCGCTTTCCCCAATTGTCATGAGTTAAGTTTAGAACAGACATTCAAAACGAATTGGGAACGAAGTTAAATAAATAGGCCCCTTTTTCTAGGGGCCTATTTGTAGAAGTGCGGTTTGACTATTTTTGAGGGTGTTCCCCTGGGACAGCACTAACAGCCCCGATGAAATGTCCATCGTGATACATAGAGTAGCTAGGCACTAACAGTTGTGCTCCATCTGCGGCGGTTGTAACTCCATAACCCCTCACAACTTGATCAACAGTTGTAATGCATTTAGAGCCAAACTCGATCTCTTTAGAATTTTCGCAATAAATATCCCGCGACAAAGGGCTTACATTCAGCCAGTTGTTCCCTGGGTCGTCAGTGGCTCTAACACGGAAAGGGTTGTCCCAATACGCTCCAAGACGTGAGACTGCCTGCGCTTCGGGTATTGTCTCTACATCGCTCTGACGAGAAAAGATTCCAAAACTTCCAGATACTTTAAGCAACTCTCCACCATCACCAAAGGTTGCACTTGCGCCCATCGTTACCTCGTGCCCTTCGACTACTTGATTTGCAGCAGCAACCATTCGGTTTTCTAGATAACCGACCTGTACATCGGCGAATTCAATTGCCACGACATCGGTCGGCTGGAAGCGTGATTTGAGATCCTTCAGTATCTGATTAAACTTCAGCTCAGCTTCCTCTTTCGTAGTGGCCACGTCACTTTTACTTTGTGGCTCGAAGGATAAAGAAAACGAAATCACTGAGGAGTCAAACACAGAAAGCGTCGCGTCTTTTTCTTTATCCTCTAACTGATACACATCAAATACATTCGTGAAATCCTCCGACGAGAAACCAGAAGATTCAAGTTTGGTGACTTCTCCATGCAAGTCAAAATAGTCAGCGAGAAGCCTTATATATGTTTCGGCAGATATGACGTTTACGGAGCGATATCTAGGTACCTTCCAATCGCTTGTAACTGCGAGCTCTTGTCCTGCGGTCGCAACCACATCAGGGACCCAAACCTTCATAGCGCTTCCTGGGCCGTCTTTGCTATTTCCAGTAAGGCCTGGTTTTGCGTTAATTGCTACAACCCCGCCGGTCACGATTGCTAGTGCAGCAACACCACCCAATGCACTGACAAGAATCTTTGCTGGTTTTAGGCTAATAGCGTTTCTGCGTGTGGCTCTTGCAGAAGGGTTGATGAGAATTTGATCATCAAGGATCGGTGCAGGTTTTGTTTTATCTGACTTCTTAAGCGCCATCAGAAGTTCATCGTTCTCGAATTCTTTACTCATATCTAGTTAATGTCCATTCATCTAGTTATCTGACATCTGAGAAGTCAGATTGGCAGCTAATCGATCCCTCGAACGCTTGACTCTTTGGCTGGCTGTGTTTTCTCTAATACCTAAAGCAATAGCGACTTCCCTAATTGAAAGCTCTTCGAAGACGAAAAGGCTCAGCACTTGTCGGTCTTGAGCAGATAAAGCTTTGAACGCAAGAGCAATGCCACTTCCATCTAAAGCCATATCTTCTGCTGAAGGAGCAGATCTATCGGTATCCAAGATTGGGAGATGAATAATTCGATTCACAGCCTTTCGTCGATGATTAGACACCACAAAACCTGCAATTTTATAAAGCCAAGGTAACTCCATGCCCTCTGGGCATTCTGATTTCTTTCGCCAGGCGATCTCAAAAATGTCACTTGCCAAATCTTCAACCTGGTCGCCGGCAACACGGCGAGCTAGATACTTTGAGACATCCTGAAGATGAGCTCTGAAGACAGTTACGAATTGCTCTCTGTCCAAAAGATCTCCCCCTTAGAAATTTGAGTGCCCAAACTGATAGTCACCATACCTTGTTTATGTAATAACTTCCTTGAATCTGACAGTACTTGGTTAAATAAATAGACCCCTATTGCTAGGGGTCTAAATATTGGGGTGGTGGAGATGGGGGGAATCGAACCCCCGTCCATGACATCGAAACGAACTCTTCTACGGGCGTAGCTTCACTAATGATTTTCTCGGCTGCGGTTTTTGCATGAAGCAACTAAACCGACCAGCCCAGCCTGAGTAAAAGTCCCATGTAGCCCTAAGGCATAACTACACAGCGAGATTTCTAGATGACGCTAGTACCCAACACGAAATCTAATGTTGGACTAACGGACTTCGAGGTAGCGGCTATTAAGCAGCTAGGCCGAAGTCAGTGCTTTTAGATTTAGCACCTATATTTTGCAGCGAACATTTACGTGTTGACGCTACATTCACGGCCCGCTTCTTTTCGTATCAAGAAGCCTTGTCGAAACCGATCATCCCCATATTGAATTACCAAAACCCTTGGTAGGGCTAGATAACTATAAAGCTATCTAATGACATAAACCAGAGTTATCTCAGGATTATTCCCGAATTACCAGTCTTTTCCTTTAGTAGACATTGCTCTGTCTGCTTCGCGCCTGTCCTGCTGCTCTTTGAGGGTCTGACGCTTGTCATATTCACGCTTACCTTTAGCTAGGGCTAGTTCAACCTTTGCTTTGCCGTCTTTGAAGTAAAGAGATAAAGGGATAAGAGTGAAACCTGACTCTTTGATCTTGCCAGAGAGCTTATAGATCTCTGAGCGGTGCATCAAAAGCTTGCGCTTTCTTCTGGTGCTGTGGTTATTCCAGGTGCCCTGCAGGTATTCAGGGATGTGCACGTTCTCCAACCATGCTTCGCCATTTTCAACACTGGCAAAGCCATCAACAAGGCTTGCTCTTCCTGCTCGGAGAGACTTAACCTCTGTTCCGGTTAGGACAAGTCCAGCCTCATACACTTCTTCGATGTGATAGTCGTGTCGGGCTTTACGATTGGTGGCAACAACCTTTTGGCCACTTTCTCTAGGCACTTTGAGCTCCTGAACAGAAAAACCTGTCTTGTTTATCAAGACAGCCAATCAGTCTAACTCTTAGACGCGTAAATATCTTCTTATCGAAGAAGCTGCAGCAACTGCAGCCAGCACTGCACCGACGAGAACAAGCCCAGGTAATAGGGCTAGAGCATCCGGAATGCCAACGAAACTTGTGAAAGGGAGCTGTTCGGCTAGGAAGCCTTGAACAAAGAATTGAACAATTGCGAAGATTGCTCCCCCAGCTAAAAGGCTTCCAATCACTCCAGCAACCACACCTTCGAGGATGAAAGGTAGCTGGATATAGAAGTTACTAGCACCCACTAGACGCATGATTCCGATTTCTCTTCTGCGCATAACAGCAGAGAGTCTGATTGTGGTTGAAATCAGTAATACTGCTGAGAACAACATGAGACCAGCAATAGAGATGGCAGCCAGGCTGGCAATGTTTAACATGGCGAAGATTTGATCTAGGTAAGTTCTTTGGTCTTTGACCTCTTCAACGCCAGATAAACCATTGAAGCTCTCAATGATGATTGGTGCCTGGTTCGAGTCCTTGAGGTTAATCCAGAAGGTTTCATTCAATTGAGCAGGAGTCACATACTTAGCAACAGCATTGTCTTTGAATTCCTTTTGGAAGGTTTTATAAGCCTGCTGATGATTCTCGAAGTAATACTTATCGATGTATGGGGCAAGAGTTGTTGATTCAAGACGTTCTTTGACGGTGTTCTGAACATCTTTACTAGCTTCACCCTGAGGACAGATATCCTGCGGCGATGTCTTAGTGCAGAGATAAACAGCAACCTGAGCCTTGTCATACCAATAGGTCTTCATTGAACCGATTTGCTGCTGCAATAAACCAGCTGTTCCAACAAAGGTGAGAGATATAAAGGTAACCAGAATTACTGAGATAACCATGCTCAGGTTTCGCTTGATAGCGATACCCATTTCACTAAACACAAAACTAAATCTCATCGTTCAAGTCCATAACCTGAACTGCGTTCATCTCTGATGATCTTGCCTTGGCTAAGTTCAATAACTCGCTTACGTCCACGATCAACAATTCCTCTATCGTGGGTTGCCATAACAATTGTTGTCCCAGCTAAGTTGATTCGATCCAACAAAGCCATGATGCCTTCACTGGTAGCTGGATCTAGGTTTCCGGTTGGCTCATCAGCAAGCAAAATTGCAGGCTTATTAACAATCGCTCTAGCAAGAGCAATTCTTTGCTGTTCACCACCGGAGAGCTCACTAGGCAGTGAGTTTGCTTTCTCTTCTAAACCAACTAGTCGTAAAACTTCAGGAACGGCTTCAGTGATAAATCCTGCTGACTTACCAATCACTTCAAGACTGAATGCAACATTCTGAGCTGCTGTCTTATTAGGCAGTAGTCGGAAGTCCTGGAATACCACACCTAGTTTTCTTCTGAAGTGAGGAACTCTTCGGTTAGGAATACCAACCAGGTTCTCCCCCAAAACGTGAATGCTTCCTGAGGTTGGTAGGTCTTCTCTCAAGATCATTCTCA
>WLIC01000085.1 GCA_009702405.1 Actinomycetota bacterium | reverse complement strand
TTGCCGACCTTATGATTGTTGCTCCTCGCGAGGTTGAAGATTCAATTGTTCGAATCACACAGCTAGCTCGTGCCGCAGGTATTCATCTTGTGCTTGCAACACAGCGACCTTCGGTTGATGTTGTTACAGGTCTTATCAAAGCAAACGTGCCAAGCCGTTTGGCTTTCTCAGTTTCATCCTTAACTGACTCAAGAGTTATTTTGGATCAGCAAGGTGCTGAAAAACTTATTGGTCAGGGTGACGCTTTGTTCTCGCCAATGGGCACTAACAAGCCGATGCGCGTTCAAGGTGCTTGGATAACTGAAGGTGAATTAGCAGCCATTGTTACACATGTAAAAAACCAGATGCAGCCTGAGTATCGCCAGGATGTCAACGAGGTAGCCACTAGAAATGTGGTCGATGCAGATATCGGTGATGACTTAGAGGTTCTTTTGCAAGCGGCTGAACTTATTATCTCTTCCCAGTTCGGATCGACTTCAATGTTGCAAAGAAAACTCCGAGTTGGTTTTGCTAAAGCTGGTCGTCTAATGGATCTACTTGAATCTAGAAATATTGTTGGACCAAGTGAAGGTTCAAAGGCACGTGATGTGATGGTGCGTCCTGAAGATCTACCAACAGTGCTTGCTCAACTACGAGGCGAAACAGGAAGTAAAGCTAGTGCTCAGGTAACCCAGGCTGCAGCTGCTCTAGATCAAGGAGCAGGCAGCTTTGAAGATTTTGTTGCACCAGCGACAGATGATGATGAAGATGATGGCGATGCATGGCAGCTAACCGGAAGAAATTAAGAGGCTACTCATGTTGAACACCGCAAACTTGGTTACCATCGCAAGGATTGTTATTGCTCCAGTATTCCTGTGGTTCCTCTACGTTTACTATCTTCCTGGAGAGACCGTTGGTTGGTATTTGCTATTAGCTTTCATTGCTATTGCTGCTACCGATGGAATTGATGGTGCAATTGCTCGTAGGAGCAACACCGTAACTAAGTTAGGCAAGCTGCTAGATCCAATTGCTGACAAGGTCTTGCTCGGTGGAACATTTATTGTTCTATCCATGTTGAACGTAATGCCTTGGTGGGCGACCATTGCGATTCTCATTAGAGAAGTTGCCATGACTGTTTATCGACTTCTAGTTATTCGAGACAGAGTTATTCCAGCTTCAAGTACAGGAAAACTAAAAACCGTTTTTCAGGCCATAGCACTCGGATGGGTAATCTCACCACTGAATCAAATGTTGTTCAACCCAGGTTTCGACATCGGCTTTGGATTAATTTATGGTGCAGTGTTTCTAACCTGGTATTCGGCAATCAAATACGTCAGAGAGTCTAGATAAATGTCTGCCGCTGATCTACTGAAACAGCTTGAAGGCAAAGGTTTGAAACTTGCCATCGCTGAATCTCTCACAGGTGGAATGCTTTGTAGTGAATTAGTTTCAGTAGCCGGTGCCTCGAATGTTGTTTTAGGTTCAGTAGTTGCTTACCAAACTGGGTTGAAAGCCTCTGCACTTGGAGTTAATCCTCAGCTACTCGAATCGAATGGTGCAGTGGATCCAGAAGTAGCAGTTCAGATGGCTGAAGGCATTCGTTCCAGAATGTCACTGCAGCTGTTACTTGCAACAGATAGAGTTATCGGTGTTTCAACTACTGGTGTGGCTGGACCTGATGAGCAAGATGGCAAGCCGGTTGGCACGGTATTCATAGCTGTTGCTGGAGTGCATGGGGTCAAGGTCTGGGAAGAGCATTTCTCGGGGAATAGGGCCGCTATTCGAAACCTAAGTGTTTCGGCGGCAATTGCACATATTGGGGAATACTTAGCCCGTTAAGCTGGTTATTCATAATGTGAAGGCAGTCTGGACAGATTGAATTCCAAGGTAACTTTCAGCAATCTAGGACGAAAATGTCATTAGAAGCGGGTATGTTATTTCTACGGGTAAGCAATTACCCAGCAGGAACCAAAGATGGTTCTTGCAGCTCTATTGAAAGGAGGCCCTAAATGGCTCTAGTTCGTCAAGAAATCGGTGATGTGCTTCGTGACCTCCGCCAACAGAAGGGACACACCCTTCGTCAGGTAGCATCTCGTGCAGCAGTTGCATTGGGATACCTAAGCGAGATCGAGCGTGGTCAGAAGGAAGCATCTTCAGAGATCCTTGCTTCTGTTGCATATGCTCTAGATGTTCCAATCTCGCAGATTATGCGCCTGGTTGCAGAGCGATTTGAAGCGGTTGAGACCGTTGTCATTCCTGACACAGTCCCAGTCGAGTTCGTAACTAGTTACGATTCACCAAGCTTGACCAATTCCCGCTAGGAATTGGCTATGGAACCCCCGAGGCAATGCTTCGGGGGTTCTTTTCTTTAAGACTTGCGGGGCTAGTTAGCAGGCATTTAGAGGCTTCTCGGGTTATCGTCTAACCGTGCGACTAAGCGATTTTCAAACCCTTATGACTGATGAGTTCGGGGCTGCCTATGCGGCTGTTCTGCTTCGGGATCTAGCCCTTATCGAGCTTGGAGATCTCACCGGCGAAAAGGCCCTGGAGGCTGGTGTTGAGCCGAGGGAGATCTGGGAGGCAATTTGCAGAGCCCAGAACGTCCCAAAAGATCGTTGGCATGGTTTGAACAAAAAGCCGAAAGATAGACACGCCGAGTAGATTTTTATTCGTAATTATGTTCGAATATTGCTAGGCTGTACACAGTTGAGTTTTTGGTAGAAGTTATCAACAATTTGGCTGGACACTCCCACTAAAGGAGCGTTCCTCCGTAGTGTCATGACAGCATAAAACCAGTCGCCGAGGCGGCAGAAAAGGAACGGCAATGCCATCAGCATCAGATCGCGACAAAGCGCTAGACACTGCGCTCGCACAAATTGACAAACAATTCGGTAAAGGCTCAGTTATGAGACTTGGCTCGGATGAACGAGCTCCAATCGAAGTTATCCCTAGCGGTTCCATCGCCCTTGATGTTGCGCTGGGTATCGGAGGATTCCCTAAGGGTCGAATCGTAGAAATCTATGGACCTGAGTCTTCAGGTAAAACCACAGTTGCATTGCACGCAATTGCTAACTGCCAGAAGGCCGGTGGAACTGCAGTTTTCATTGACGCAGAACACGCACTTGACCCTGAGTATGCAAAAGCTCTTGGCGTGGACATTGATGCGCTTTTGGTTGCACAGCCAGACACTGGTGAGCAAGCTTTGGAAATTGCAGACACTTTGATTCGTTCTGGATCGATTGACATCATCGTCATCGACTCAGTTGCAGCTTTGGTACCAAGAGCTGAAATCGAAGGCGAAATGGGAGACTCACACATGGGTCTTCAGGCTCGACTAATGTCTCAGGCATTGCGCAAGCTAACCGGTGTTCTAAATAACACCAAGACCACAGCAATCTTCATCAACCAGTTGCGTGAAAAAATCGGTGTCTTCTTTGGATCTCCTGAAACAACAGCTGGAGGTAAAGCTCTTAAGTTCTATGCTTCAGTTCGTCTAGACGTTCGACGCATCGAAACACTGAAGGATGGCCAGGACGCAGTTGGTAACCGCACTCGCGTAAAGGTTGTCAAGAACAAGATGGCACCTCCTTTCAAGCAAGCAGAATTCGACATTATTTACGGTGTAGGTATCTCTCGTGAAGGAAGCCTCCTTGACTTCGGTGTTGAGCAGGAGATCGTAAAGAAATCTGGTGCTTGGTATACCTATGAAGGCGAACAGCTTGGTCAGGGTAAAGAGAACTCAAGAAACTACTTGATTGACAACCCGGCAGTAGCGAATGAAATTGAACAGAAGATCAAGACAAAGCTAGGTATCGGAGTCCCTCGCGCAGTTGCTGATCTTCCTGAAGAAGAAGTTACAGAACTTAAAGCTGTAAACGACTAATCATGGATATCGAGCAGATTCTAAAAGAAGCTGCGGAATCAGGGAATGTAACTAAATATTCGCTGAAGTCTGTCGACTCTTTGGAAGAGGATGTTCGCCAAGCTCTCATAAAACTGATTGCCAGGGGCGGAAAATCATCTAATGCTTTGCGGACAGCACTGATAGCCAAAGAGTTTCCTAGGGAAATCGTGGATCAGATGATTGCACGTTTTATTGAGGTATCTCTTATTGATGATTTCGCTCTGGCAAGAGATCTAGTTGAAATGGCTGTGACTAGAAAAGCCAAAGCCAAGTCAGTAATAGCTAGGGAACTTGCTGAAAAGGGAATCCCTAAGGATGCCATCGAGGCTGCTCTAAGCGAAATAGATCAAGACACTGAGTTGGAAGCCGCCAAGTTAATCGCTGAGAAGAGAATTCGCCAATTACTCAAGCTAGAGCCTGATGTTAGACAGCGCAGACTCGCTGGTTTCCTATCTCGCAAAGGCTATTCCAGCTCTGTGGTGTGGGCTGCTGTGCGCTTCGCAACCGAACAGGTGACCTAATCAGTCCTAGTTGGCTAAAATTGGTCAAATGACCACCAAGACACGCAGCTACGAGGTAAAGACCTTCGGCTGCCAGATGAACGTTCACGACAGTGAGCGATTATCAGGCTTA
>WLIC01000084.1 GCA_009702405.1 Actinomycetota bacterium | reverse complement strand
TTAAGGGCCAGTATCAGGACTCAACCGGTAAGGCTAAAGAATACAAAGCAAGAGATGAAGATCTTTTGCTGTGGGTGCACATCGCTTTTACTGATTCATTTCTAACCTGTCACCAGGACTATGCATGGAGAACAATTCCAGGTGGTGCTGATGCATACGTAGATCAGTGGGCCAGATCAGTGGCACCTTTAGGTTTAGCTAGAGTCCCACACACCAAATCTGAACTTGATAAACAAATAGGTGAGTATCTCAACAGAGGAGATCTCAGGGTTGATGACACCACTCGTAAGGTAATCAAATTCATTAGAACCCCTGGCATACCGCTAACTGTTATGCCTATTTATAGATTGCTATTTGCTGCAGCTGTTGTCTCCCTTAGACCAGAGCATCGAAAACTACTCGGACTTAGAGTCCTACCTAAGTGGCTGGTTGTTCCACTTACCAGATTCACCCTCAGGTCTATTCAACTGATCATCGGTAACGATTCACCTATTGAAGACGGTGCACTGGCTAGATTGCGAAGATTAGGGCTTATAGGTAAGTAGCAGAGCAATAGACTGCTTAAGTGAGCAAAGTAGCACTTATCCGAAGAATAGCCATCGGGCTATTAGCTCCTTTGACCTTAGTGGGTCTCTTTGCTGGTAGTGCCGAGGCAGCTTCACCACTTACCCTCACCGATATTTATAACCCAGCCAAAATCACAAGAATTGATTTCAACTTACCTGCTAGCTCAGTTACTTCTTTGAATACTAAAGAAACACTTGAGACTTATGTTCCAGGATCAGTGACTCTAACTAGTGGAACTAAGACCAGCGGTGCTCAAGAGATTCAGGTGAGACTAAAAGGCTCTACCTCATTACAAAAACTTGACTGGACTCCTAGTTTCAAGATTAAGTTCAAGAAGGGCCCTACCGGTCTTGGCTATCTAGGCCTTCGTCGTATGACGTTAAATGCGATGACTCAGGATGACAGCAAGCTTCATGAGTTTGGTGCATACACCCTGTTCAATGCCATGGGTGTCCAAGCTTCTAAAACAGGTTGGGCAAGAGTTTATGTAAACGGAATCGATAAGGGTTTATACATAAACATCGAAACCCCTGATGAAACCTTTATGTCAAGAAAATTCAGAGACATCACCCAGCATATCTATGAAGGTGCTGGTTCAGATTTCTGGATGGGGGCAGACTACGGGGATAACAAGACCGGGCCATTCTTAGTGGACTATGGCTGGAAAGTCACTCCTAATAAATACGACTTGAATAACCTGATTGCATACACATACCTCTATGACCCAGCAACTTGGTATTCAGGTTTGAACACTGTTACAGATCGGACATCGCTAATCAAGTTCTTTGCAGTTGAGAACTTCGTAGGTCACTGGGATGGTTACTCAGGGCCGGATAAAAACAATTACTTCATTAGGAGTAATACTCAAGGAAAGTTCACCTTCATTCCTTGGGGAACAGACCAAACCTTTGGTGAAAACAGATGGTCACAACAAGTTGGTGACACATTCGATATGCCAATGCTTTCAGCTAAGTCAGATCAACCTTGGGTTCAAAACCTAGACCGTGGCAAATTGTATGTTCAATGCATAAATTACAAACCTTGTAAAACCGCTTACCTTCAAGCTCTAAAAGCGGTTTCTGCTAAAGCAGCTTCAATAGGGCTCACAACTAAGTTCTCTAATGCTGCAAAAGTTATTGCTCCTGTGCTGCAGAGCCAATACGGTCAGAACCTCTCAACCATGAAATATCTAGACGACATTCGAACCGAACAAAACAGAACCATTTGGTATGTGGGGAACAGACGCACTCAGGTTGCTGATCTTTTGAAGCAGAACGGCATCAAGTAGTTAACTGACTTAGACATAGTCCACAGAAGCCTGTTCTTTAGGGGCTTTCAGCCTCTGATTTACATGGGTAGGCTAAGAACGAGGATGAAATTATTACTCGGCTGCGAACAAGGAGGTTTGCGTGGGAACTGTCAGTGTCGGGTTATCGGGCATAGAAATAGTAAAGACTCAGGAATGGGAAGTCATCAAGTCTGCTTGTTTGACTCTGCGGGGACATCAGGTTCATGATGGCAGCATTCCAGAGAAGTCAGTTCATAAACTTTGTTCAATTGCCGTGGCTGGTATTTCAGGAGCCTTGCGAGAGCTTGCTAGCCAGATTCCGCACGATAAAGAATATCTGTTGGCCTGTGCTCAAGATTTCGACGAGTGGTCTGATCAAGGATTCTTGATTCCTGATTTCTTTGATTCACTAGCTGCTTTTCATCCAGAACAAAACAGAGTTAATGCAACTTCTCATTTAGTTGTGTTTCCTATGTATACCCAGAATGGTTCAACCGATCGATTTGTTGAAGCAGTTGTTCTTGAAGTTATCTGGCCGGATTTTGTATCTGATTTAGAAGCAGGGGATTATTCCAATCCTGCTTTCGTTCCGATTCGTTTTATAGATTTCACACCTGGCTATGTCACCAACTCAGCTGTTCTCTTTCCTGAATCTGTTGCTGTGACACCAAGGGTTCCAGCTGGTGCGGATCCGGGAACTAAGCCTTCGTTGCCAGATTTTACTTGGGGCGGCATCTTTGCTGACCGCGAGGCAGCTAGATACAGAAAAGTAGTTGAAGCGGCAGCAGAGATAACAAGAATGGATCTGCCTCTTGGGGTTAGGGAACTTTTAGCTGATCAGGAACTAGCGGAGCAAACCTATGTGATGTGGGATTTGATTCATGACAGAACCCACATGCGAGGAGACTTACCTTTCGATCCTTTTATGATCAAGCAAAGAATGCCATTTTTCCTTTATGGTCTTGAAGAGTTGCGTTGCGACTTAACAGCTTTTAGAGAGTCTGTGAAACTATTTAGAGCAAAGGACACTGAGCCAAAGCTTAGACAACATGCACAACTGGTTCAGTATGCAGTTCTATTCGACCGTATCTTTAGATTCCCGTTGAGCGGGAACCGCGTAAGGAACTATGACTCGGTTGCCGGTCAAATGCTATTTGCATATCTGCACCAACATAAGGTTTTGCATTGGACTGATACCTCGCTATCAATTGACTGGGAGAATCTCCCTGATGTTGTTGTGAATCTCTCTGATGAGATAAATGAGCTTTATTGGCGATCAATCGATAGGCCTAAGGTAGTTCACTGGTTAGCAGCCTACGACCTGGTGTCAAGTGTTTTAGCTCCGCACCCTGCTTCAAAGTGGGCTAAACGAGATATTCCACTATCTGGAACAACAAGTGAATTAACAGATCAAGTACTCGATGATGAGTTCCCGTTATCGATGTTCTACGAGGCATTGATGAAGAAGATGGCACCAGTAATTCAAAGCACGATTGGGATTACAGGAAAGAACTAGCTTTGGCTATTCTGATGCTGCAATCAGTTGCTTAGCTCTGCGTAATCGCATGACCAATTCCGCTTGTCTGATTCCTAGATCTTGAGATACATCGCTCATAGATCTTTTCTCAATAAGTAATCCCTGAGCCACTAATAGAAGCGATTCAGGAAGCCTGTTCACGGCAGCTTGAAGCTGCTGGTCAGTCAGGTGAGATAGATCAGGTTCGTTCTCATCAAAGGTGACATCTAAATCAAATTCGTTAGCCATTGTTTTTCTCCTAAATAAACTTTGCTCTATAACTTTGAACAACTGATCTCATTCCAATACCGCAGACACCAACAAGTTGGTCTCCTCGGCTGTATTCAAAAACACAATCGCCTGAGATATCTCCTGCAACCAGGGTTGCCTTATCTGCTAATCCAAGCAGCCCAAAGGCAAGTAAATGGTTGTCATACTGATCTGACCAGAACGAAGGAACCGGCTTGAAGGGTTCATCCAGGATTGCAGGATATATATCTGTTTGATTGAGGTAGGCAGCGATTACTGCTGCTGCTCTCTTAGCTGTTTCAGTCGGTATGTTCCAGTGCTCAACTTTTCTAGCCTCTAGATCAAAGATTGGGTTAGCAAAGCGGGCAACATCACCAATGGCAAAGACATTAGGAACAGCATGTCCAGTTCTAGTCATAACGCGCATAGCGCTATCTACTAGAACTCCATCGTTTCTATCTATCTCATTACCTGAAAGCCATTCAACATTGGCATGAGAGCCGATAGCTTCAATCAAAACATCACAGTCAAGAACTGTTTCATCATCTAATCTGACACCTTCAACATGAGCTGATCCAATTAGATCTGTCACAGTCCTTTTGAGTTTGAAGGCAACTCCCATGGCTTCATGCCTTAGCTGCATTTGCTCTGCTAGCTCACTGCCTAGTGGTCTAAGCATTGGATGTGCTGCATTATGAACAACAGTGACATTACAACCTAGTTTGACTGCTGTTGCTGCTACCTCGCAGCCAATAAAGCCTCCACCTACGATGACTACGTTCTTACCTTGAACTAGTTCTGTTCTTAGAGCTATAGCGTCTTCTAAGGTTCTAAGGGCATGTCTGCCAGATAACTCACCATTAGGAACATTCAGTCTTCTAGATCTAAGCCCGGTGGCG
>WLIC01000083.1 GCA_009702405.1 Actinomycetota bacterium | reverse complement strand
GACCGCCAACATAGATATACAGGTTTCCAGTTGGAATGGTTTTGAATGTGCCGAGGGTCTTGGTTCCGTTACCACCGGATCTACCACCCTGGGCACCTGAGATGGATAGAGACATAGATCTAACATCTGCCGGTACCGGCCACATGTAGTAATCACCTGCGTAGGTGAAAGTAACCGTGCATGTAGTTCTTGAAGCATTACATGACGGTGTTGGTGTGGTTGCCTGTGCCTGAACTTGTGGCACAACAATCACACCAAGGATTATTGAGAAGATGCTGGCAAGCATCATTGGCTTGAACCAGCGGTTTAGTTTTTTAGAATGCATGCAGATAAAAATAAAACTCCAGCACATTTCGTGCTGGAGTTTTACACAGGCTAACTAAAGCGCTGTTATCAACAATTAGCCAAGACGTGTCTTTAGATTAGCTGCCAAAGAAGCCATGAACTCTTCAGTGGTTTGGTAAGCCTGACCAGAACCGATTAGAGCTGCAAGGTCCTTGGTCATGTGACCTGACTCAACAGTCTTGATAACGACATCTTCCAAAGTCTCAGCGAAGCGCTGAACCTCAGGAGTGTTATCTAGCTTTGCTCTGTGCATAAGAGCACGAGTCCAAGCGTAGATAGATGCGATTGGGTTAGTAGAAGTCTTCTTACCAGCCTGGTGATCACGGTAGTGACGAGTCACAGTTCCGTGAGCTGCTTCAGCAAGACAAGTCTTACCATCAGGGGTGGTAAGTACTGAAGTCATCAGACCAAGAGATCCAAAACCTTGGGCAACAGTGTCTGACTGAACGTCACCGTCATAGTTCTTACAAGCCCAGACGTAGCCACCTTCCCACTTCAAAGCAGCTGCAACCATGTCATCAATTAGACGGTGCTCATAGGTAAGACCTGCAGCATCAAACTGAGTTTTATATTCAGCTTCGAATACTTCCTGGAAAGCATCCTTGAAAGCACCATCGTAAGCCTTCAAGATGGTGTTCTTGGTTGAAAGATAAACCGGGTAGTTACGAGCAAGACCGTAGTTGAAAGATGCTCTAGCAAAGTCACGAATTGAGTCCATGTAGTTATACATACCCATAGCAACTCCACCGTGCTCTGGGTAATCAGCAACAGTCATAGTAGTTGGCTCTGAACCATCAGCTGGAGCCCAGGTCATTGTTACTCGACCTGCACCTGGCACCTTGAAGTCAGTTGCCTTGTATTGATCTCCATGAGCGTGACGACCGATGATGATTGGCTTAGTCCAACCAGGTACCAGTCTTGGCACGTTAGAGATGATGATTGGCTCACGGAAAACAACACCATCCAAGATGTTACGGATAGTTCCGTTAGGAGACTTCCACATCTTCTTCAAGCTGAACTCGGTAACACGAGCCTCATCAGGGGTGATAGTCGCACACTTAACACCAACACCATGCTTCTTGATGGCATTAGCTGAATCAATGGTCACCTGGTCATCGGTAGCATCTCTGTGTTCAATAGATAGGTCATAGTATTCAAGATCGATATCTAGAAAAGGCAAAATCAAAGAGTCTTTGATGTTCTGCCAGATGATGCGGGTCATTTCATCGCCGTCAAGTTCAACTACCTTGCCGACTACCTTGATTTTTTCCATAGTGGTGCCTTCTGATTTAGTGGTGATTTGTTACTTATAGCCTAGACGAGTGAGTCCCGCCAAGCCTTGTGCATCTTGGCGAACTTACCTGTTCCCGCAATCAACTTAGCTGGGGTGTCATCTTCGATCATCTTGCCGTGCTCCATAACTATCACTCGGTCAGCGATAGATACGGTGGAAAGCCTGTGAGCAATGATGATGGCTGTTCTACCAGCCAACAGGGTCTGCAAGCCATGTTGAACCATGCGTTCGCTTGGGATGTCCAAGGAACTGGTTGCCTCATCCAAGATGAGGACAGTTGGGTCAGCAATGAAGGCTCTAGCGAATGAGATCAGCTGTCTTTGACCAGCCGACACACGTCCACCACGCTTATTCACATCGGTGTCATAACCATCAGGCAAGCTCAGAATGAACTCATGAGCACCAACAGCTTTAGCCGAAGCCTCTACTTCTTCTCTAGTGGCTCCTGGTTTACCAAGGGAAATGTTCTCAGCAACAGTTCCACTAAACAGGTAAGCCTCTTGGGTAACCATGACGATAGCCTTGCGAAGATCATCGTCCTTCAACTTACGAAGGTCAACGCCATCTAGCTCAACAGTTCCTGAACTTGGGTCATAGAATCGTGAAATCAACTTAGCCATCGTGGACTTACCTGCACCGGTAGTTCCAACCAGAGCGATGGTCTGCCCTGCAGGAATATCTAGGTTGAAGGTTGGGAGCACAACCTTGCCATTTGAGTAAGCAAACTCCACCGTATTGAAATTCAGATGTCCCTTACGAGGAGCTAATGGAAGAGAGTCAACAGGATCTGGAACTGAAGGTTCTTCTTCTAATACACCAGAGATCTTCTCTAGTGCTGAGTTAGCAGACTGATAGGAGTTATAGAACATCGCGATGTTTTCCATAGGGTCATAGAAACTTCTTGCATACAAAATAGCTGCGACAAGAACACCAATACCAAGATCTCCTTGGATTACTCGGTAGCCACCCCAAAGCAATACGAAGGAAACAGTTATGTTACCAATCATGATTAGACCTGGATCATAAATACCAAAAAGTTGAATCACCTTGGCGTTAACAAAACGGTAGTCCTCAACCAATTCCTTATAAGTATCCTCGTTACGCTTTTCCTTACGGAAAGCCTTAACTGCACGGATACCGGTCATAGTCTCAACGAAGTGAACAATCAACTTGGCTGAAGCAACTCGAGTTTTACGGTAGTTAATTCTGGTGTTCTTCTGGAACCATCTGGTTAGGAAGAACAACGGAATAAAGCTCACCAACATAATCAAGAATGATGAGAAGTCCAAAGTAATCAAAGCGATAGCTGTGAAGAGCATGAACAGGATTCCAGAAATCATTTCACTACCACCAGAATCTAGTAGTTCCTTGATGGAATCTAGGTCGCTGGTTTGACGAGCAATGACTCGACCTGAGGTGTAGGTCTCATGGAACTCAATCGAAAGATTCTGTGTATGTCTAAACAGCCTCTTTCTGAGACCAAACATGATGTCCTGGTTTACCTTGGCAGCAAATCTCATAAAGAAGGCGATGGTCACACCAGCTAAAACAGTTGTTGCAAAGATGCCACCAACAGTCCAATACAGAACACTAAAGTCTCCTGCTTGAGCGGCCGGTAATGCCTTTTCAATAACCATTGCAATCAGGAAAGGACCTGACACTCGAAGCGCTTGGCTAGTCATAACCAAGGCCAAGCTAATGAATAACCTTGATCTAACTGGTCTTACTATTTCACCAAGAAGCTTGAGTGATCGTTCTCTAACTCTGGCTTGTTCTTCTTTATTGAGGTGAATCTTCTCTTCGTTCTGAACACCTTGCATACTCATTAGTCGTTCACCTCAATCATCTTGCCGGCCGCATCGAGGCTGCTAATCACGTAGCGATAGTGGTCGTTGGTTGCTAACAGATCACTGTGTTTACCAACAGCAGTAATCTTGCCGTCCTGCAGCAAGGCAACACGGTCAGCTAGCTGGACAGTCGAAGGACGGTGAGCAACAATCAAAGCCGTGGTTGCCTTCAGCACTGTTCTCAATGCATCTTCAACCATGGCTTCGGTATCAACATCTAGGGCTGATAGCGGGTCATCTAGTACTAGCACGGCAGGCTTAGCCGCAACAGCTCTTGCCAAAGCAATTCGCTGACGCTGTCCACCAGAAAGGGACAGACCCTCTTCACCAATCTTGGTATCAAGACCATCTGGGAGATCGTAAGCAAAACCTGCTTGAGCGATTTCTAGTGCTTGAGCCAACTCTTCTTCAGTGCTACCAGGACGTCCAAGGAGAACATTGTTTCTGATGGTGTCACTAAAGAGTGTTGAATCTTCGAAAGCCATAGCGATGTGTGAACGAAGATCTTCACGAGTAAGGTCTCTGATGTCTACGCCATCAAGTTTCACTGAGCCACCGGTGACTTCATACAATCTGGTAGCAAGAGCTGTCAGTGATGTTTTACCAGAACCGGTAATACCGATAAGTGCAATGGATTCACCTGGCTCAATTTCAAGATTGATGCCATCTAGAAGATCAGGTTGGTCTTGAGGTGCATCAGAGTATCTGAAGTGAACATTCTCAAACACCAAACGGCCAGTTGGCTTATCGATAACTTTAACAACCTCAGGATCTGCAATATCGACCTTGGTATCAATAACTTCAAAGAAGCGCTCAACAGCAGTTCTTGCATCGATGGTCATCGACAACAAGAAACCAATTGAGTCGATTGGCCAGTGCAGAACACGAGTAGTGAGGATGAAAGCACTTAGGGCACCGATGGTTAGATCACCATTAACAATCTGTCCGATACCAATAATCAAACAAACACCTAGGGCAACATCAGGAATAGTTGAGAAGAAGAACCAAAGTCTAGAAACCATCTTGGCTTTCTTTAG
>WLIC01000082.1 GCA_009702405.1 Actinomycetota bacterium | reverse complement strand
CTGAATAGGTTCTTGGTATTCCTTACGAACTACGTATTTAGATGGCTGGCGCGAAGGCACTGGTCACCTCCGCAATCCAATCAATAACCTGCTGCCATAGCCCTGTTACTAGCAATAGCCCTAGAACCACTAGCAAAGCTCCACCGAAGAGGTTAATTGCTCTGATGTTCTTCTTCACAAAGCCAACAGTTTTAGAAGCCCAGCCAAAGCCAGCTGCAACAAGAACAAAAGGAGCACCTAAACCAAGTGAATAAACAATGGCTAGGAAAGCTCCTCTGGCAACTGAACCTGAATCAAAAGATAGCGAAAGAACAGCACCAAGGGTTGGGCCAATACAAGGTGTCCAACCAAGACCAAATACAAGTCCTAATAACGGAGCTCCAACTAGACCAACACTTGGTTTGAAGTTGAGCTTTGCTGTTCGTTGAGCAAAATCAAAACCACCGATAAGAACAACACCTAGCAGGATTACTAATACTCCTGAACCTCTTTGAAGCCAGTTCTTAGCTTCTCCTTGCAAGAGTGAACCTAACCCACCAAAGCCTGCACCTAGAAAAACAAAAACAACTGTGAAACCTAAAACAAAAAGTATTGAACCTAAAACCATTCTTGATTTTGTGTTAGCTGATCCAGAAACAAAACCTAGGTAACCAGGTAGTAGTGGTAGCACACAAGGACTAAAGAATGAAACAAGACCTGCAATAAACGCAATAGGTGCAGCCACCCAGAGTGGTCCAGCAGTTACGGCTTCAAAATTCAATCTACGGTCACCTCAGCAAGAGCTGATTTGATAAGAGCTTTCAGTGTTGCTTTTTCTGCAACACCAAGAATTCTTGCTGAAACTCTTCCTGTTGCATCGATAACCAATGTTGTTGGAACCGCTGAAGGAGTAACTATTCCTGTGAATGAAAGTAAAACACTGCCACTACTTGCATCCATGACAGTTGGGAAAGGAACTTTGAAAGATCTCTTGAAAGCGTTAGCTGTGTCAGCTGTGTCTCTTACGTTCACTCCAACAAACTGAGCCTTATCTTTGTATTCATTTGAAAGAGCAACTAGATCAGGAGTCTCAACTCGACAAGCTGTGCAAGCTGCGTACCAAAAGTTAAGCACTGTAACAACACCGGTTAGATTCGCCGAACCTAACTGATAACCCTCACTGTCAACACCAGACCAGGTAACGGCCTTAGTTCTATCCATAGGTTTGAACTCAGTAACTGTGCCATCACCTGACATGTATGTGTTGTTCATGCTTGGAGTTTCTGTGCAGGCAGTTAGAGCACTAAAAGAAATACCAAGAGTAAGAAGAGCAACTAGTGTTCTTTTCATACTGCACCTCTATCTATAGCAACTAGTTCTTCTGCTGGCTCAAGGTATGAAACCTCAACAAGCTTGCCGTCATGAACTTCAAATGTAGTGATGCTTGATAGCGAGCATCTTCTCTTACGAGGATCATGCATTAGCTTTGCGCCTGCTGTGTGCAGGTGCATTACCCAGATAGGTAGCTGATGGGTAACGATGACAACATCACCATCATCAACTGATTCATAGGCTCTAAAGATTGCTTCATTCATTCGAGCAATGATGTCTTTGAAAGATTCACCCCAGGCTGGCTTGGCAGGGTTTCTAAAGTGCCACCACCAGTGTGGTCTAAGGGCTACGTTTTTGACAGATAGCTTTCTACCTTCAAAGACGTTGTATGGCTCAATTAGGTCTTCATCTAACTTGGCATCTAGTTTGAAAGCTTTTTCAATAGGTTTAGCAGACTCTTGCGTTCTAACTAAAGGAGAAGAGTAGATGGCCCTTACTGGCGTATTTAGAGCCTTTAGCCGATCTGCTGCAGCCTGAGCCATCAGCTTGCCAGTATCAGAGAGATGAAAGTTAGGGAGTCTGCCGTATAGGACCCCACCAGGGTTATAGACCTCACCATGGCGTACTAGATGAATACGATTGGCGGGCATACCCCTAGTCTACCGCCGACTAAACTTGGGGTTTAGGCGTGATTTAAACGAAAGAAAACATAATGCGCGAACGCATCCTGGTCAAAGACCTCCAAGCCATGCAAGATGGTCCTGTTCTTATTGGTGGTTGGGTTGAGACCCTTAGAGACCAAAAGAGAATTCAGTTCATCGTTATCAGGGATGAGTCAGGTTCCGTTCAGGTTACCTACCCAAGACCTGCTGAAGTTGATGCTCTAGCTGACTCAGTTTCAACCCTTACCTCAGGTTCATTTGTCTGGGTTAAAGGTCGTTTAGTTCACGATGAGCGAGTAAAGCTAGGTGGCATTGAGATTCAACTTGATGACCTAGAGATCATTACTCTTGCTGACCCTGAAACTCCTATTGCTGAAGACTCAGGCATCGATAAGCGTCTTGACTGGAGATACATCGATCTTCGTCGTCCAGAGATGAACCTAGTGTTCAAGGTTCAGACCACCATTGAACATGCCTGGCGAACTTATTGGGTTGAAAATGACTTCGTTGAGATTCACTCACCGAAACTTATGTCTTCTCCTTCTGAGTCCCATGCAGAGCTTTTCAAGATGGAATACTTCGAGACAGTTGCGTACCTAGCTCAGTCTCCTCAGTTCTATAAGCAGATGGCAATGATGGCTGGCTTTGGTCGGATCTTTGAAATTGGCCCAGTGTTCAGAGCTGACCCTTCCTTTACTTCAAGACATGCAACTGAGTTCACCTCAGTTGACATGGAAGTTTCATACATCGAATCACATGAAGACATCATGAAGATTCAAGAAGACCTAATGGTTGCAGCTATTACTGCTGTGAAAGAAAAGCATGGCGAAGAAATCAAACGTCTGTTTGATGTTGATGTTGTTATTCCAACAACACCATTCCCAAGAATTCCGCTAGCTGAAGCTATCGACATCGTTGCTAAGCGTGGTCACGAGATAACTCGTGGCGGAGACATGGACCCTGAGGGTGAAAGACAGATTGCAGCTCACGTTGCAGAAACCTATAACCACGAGTTCGTCTTCCTAACTGACTACCCATCAACTGTTAGACCGTTCTATCACATGAGACATGCTGACAACGATCAACTAACTAACAGCTATGACCTGATTTGGCGTGGAACAGAAATCACTACCGGTGCACAACGTGAACACCGTCTAGAGGTTCTTATTGAACAAGCTAAATCAAAGGGACTAGATCCTGCAGGTCTGCAGTCATACATGGACTTCTTCAAGTTCGGTGCCCCACCGCACGGTGGTTTCGGTATGGGTCTTCTAAGAGTTGTAATGCTGTTGCTTCACGAAACAAACATTCGCGAAGTTGGTTACCTATTCCGTGGACCTAACCGTCTAGAGCCGTAATAAATGTTTGAACGTTCTTCCCAAATACAAGGTGTTAATGCCGCGTATACAGAAGAACAACAAGCCTCTTATAAAGCCCAGCACGATGCCATAGCTGAAGCGATCGCTGATCAAAAACGCAAAGGTGCACTCTTTAGCGACATCCATGTTCAGAAACTAATTGCTGACCACTACGCTTTCGTCAAACAGTTCTGGACTCCAAATAAGCAGGCATACAAATCTTTAGCCCTGACATATGTACTAGACCCGGCTTTCGAAGCAACCTATGAGTCGTTCGAGCCGGGCCTAGCTAAATACATCAAATCAGCCATAGAGATCTGGGCCGACCAGAATCTTGACTAGCTATTACGCATCTTCTTTACTTCGTCTCTGGACATAAACGGCTCACCCTTTATTCCGTAAGCCAGGTATTTCTGCAAAGAAATAAGACCGATCGCAAATACTGCAACAGTTGCAGCTCGTTGGTAAGTGAGAAGTTCCCAGCCACCTAACCCGATGTCAGCATGGTCCCTAATGTATGTGTATGCGAGCCAGCCCACTACGCCGGTAACAATGATGCTTCGGATGTTCTTGTAGGCCCGCCTGTACGCCCTATCTCTTCGCTGGGACTGATATTCATCAAGGATTTCCCTACCCTCGATTTGAAATACAAATCGAACAGAAATTGCCTGCATCACTAGAACAACAAGCAAGGAAATTATGTATTCCAAAAGTGTGCTCTGAGTAATCCAGCATCTGATTAGCCCGCCATAGAGAACGATAAAGCTGAGTGTAGAGATGATGATTCGAGCAGGTGTGTTTCTGAACCCGTCAAAGAAAGTGTCGTTCCTAAACCATCGAACTATCGACGTGGTGAGTTTATGTTCGAACGCCTCCGCCTTCAGTTCAATCATCTCTTCAAGAGTTTCTGGACTTCTTGTGGTCGCTTTCTTTGCCATTAGTTTTCCTCCAAGCTAAAGATCTGTTCTACTTTTTTGTTTAGCGCTTTGGCTATGCGCAATGCGAGCACAAGGCTCGGGCTATATTCGTTTCTTTCGATATAGCCGATGGTTTGGTAGTGAACATCGACAGCATCTGCCAGTTGTTGTCTGGTCAGTTTGGCTTTGGTGCGCACTAGCTCGAGCTGGTTATAGATGAGCTCTTCATCTGCTTTAGGTTTACGTCCCATGTATGTAGCATAATTACTATGTAGTAATAATGCAACATTACTTATTCG
>WLIC01000081.1 GCA_009702405.1 Actinomycetota bacterium | reverse complement strand
TTATTGAAGTTCACATCTCCAACCCTCACGCCAGAGAAGAATTTAGACACAATTCAGTCATTAGTGCTGTTGCAACAGGGGTTATTGCTGGTTTTGGCATTGATTCCTACCTGCTAGCGCTTAGACAACTAGCACACTGATAAACTGCTCTAGGCCGTTCGGCCCAACTACTAACCAGCGAGGCACAAATGGCAACAAGCAACGACCTTAAAAACGGCATGGTTTTGAGCATGGATAACCAGCTCTGGACCGTTATCGAATTCCAGCACGTAAAGCCAGGTAAAGGCCCCGCTTTCGTTAGAACCAAGCTGAAGAACGTCATCTCAGGCAAGGTAATCGATAGAACCCTCAACGCTGGTGTCAAGATTGAGACAGCTAACGTAGATAAGCGCGAAATGCAGTATCTATACAGCGATGGCGATGGTTATGTATTCATGGATACTCAGGACTATGACCAGATCACTTTGAGCAACGCCTTGGTTGGCGAAGCTGCTAACTATCTACTAGAGAATCAGCAGGCTATCGTTGCTATCCACGAAGGCAACCCAATCTATGTTGAACTACCTGCTTCAGTAGTTCTTGAAATCACTTTCACAGAGCCTGGTCTTCAGGGTGATCGCTCAAGTGGAGGCACAAAGCCAGCAACTGTTGAAACTGGTCTTCAGATTCAGGTACCTCTTTTCGTTGAACAAGGCACCAAAGTTAAGGTTGACACCCGTACCGGTGAATACCTTGGCCGAGTAACTGACTAAGCCTTGAGTTCTAGAACTAAAGCACGCAAGAGAGCAGTTGACGCTCTCTACGCTGCCGAGATGCGCGACGAGATGGCAACGGATTTACTCCTAGCCACTAAAGACTCTGTTGCAGATCGTCAAAACCAGGATGAGATATTTGATTTCGCAATGGAATTGGTAAATGGCGTTTTAGCTAACCAAATCGAAATTGACGAATTGCTTTCATCTCTGGCTCAGAACTGGACTTTAGATCGAATGCCTGCCGTCGATAGAGCCATCCTCAGGCTAGGAATCTATGAGATTGCCTTCGGTCGTCAAATGCCAGCAGAGGTCGTTATCAGTGAGGCAGTTGCGCTGGCTAGTGAGCTAAGCACAGATGATTCACCGGCTTTTATTAATGGAATTTTGGCTGGAGTGGCGGCAACACGAAAGCCAATCTAGAACATAGCTCGTCTTTGTTATAGACTTTAGGAAATTCATCCTTTAAAGGCGTCCTGTGAGGCGCAGAAGGAGGTGGGCGTGGCTACACGCACCGTCTTAGACGCAGCCGACATCGATCGCGCAATAGTTCGCATTTCACATGAAATAGTCGAAGCTAATCAAGGAACCAGCAATCTTCTCCTTCTAGGCATTCCAACTCGCGGAGTATTTCTAGCCCAACGTATTGCTCAATCAATCAAAAGAAACTACCCGGATTTCAACCTGGAACTCTCACTAGGCAAACTGGATGTGACTATGTTCCGAGATGATCTCTCAAGTAAGCCTGGTAGGGAAGTCACTCCAACTGAGATTCCAGTGAGCAATCTAGAAAACCAAACCGTAGTGCTTGTTGATGACGTGTTGTTTAGTGGCAGAACTATTCGAGCTGCTCTAGATGCTCTTGTTTCTTATGGTCGTCCGAAAGCGGTTCGATTAGCTGTATTAGTAGACCGCGGTCACAGAGAATTACCGATTAGAGCAGATTACGTAGGCAAGAACCTGCCAACTAGCTCCACCGAAAGAATCTCTGTGAAGCTGACCGAAAGCGATGATGAGCAGTCGGTGGTGATTGAGCAATGAAACACCTTCTAAGCATCAATGATCTCGATGTTGAATCGGCTACTGGGTTATTGAATCTTGCTGTTGAGATGCAACAGGTAAACAGTAGAGATGTTAAGAAGCTCCCGGCACTCAACGGTAGAACTGTTGCCAATCTGTTCTTTGAGGATTCAACCAGAACCAAGTTATCTTTTGAACTTGCAGCGAAGAGATTATCTGCTGACGTCGTTAACTTCACAGCCAAGGGATCTTCAGTTTCTAAAGGGGAATCTCTAAAAGATACTGTCCAAACTATTGAAGCAATGGGTGTTGAAGCACTTATAGTCAGACATCACCACAGCGGTGCTGCGAACACGATTGCTAATAGCACATGGTCCAAAGCTGCAGTTATCAATGCTGGTGATGGCACACACGAACATCCAACTCAAGGTCTTCTAGACTCGCTAACTATTCGTCAAAGACTCAAAGGTAACGCTGACAAGGGTGATTTGTCTGGCGTTCGTGTCTTGATTGCCGGCGACATTCTGCATAGCCGAGTTGCAAGATCAAATCTTCTCTTGCTGCGCTTGCTAGGCGCGAAAGTTGGAATCGTAGGGCCAGCCACACTGATTCCTCATGATGCTAAGCAAATGGCTGATTACACATACTTCAACTTCGATGAAGCACTAGCTAACAAGTTCGACGTTGTAATGATGCTCAGAATGCAGCGAGAGCGAATGAATTCAGCTTTTATTCCAAACGAAACAGAGTATTCAACTCTCTGGGGATTGAGTGAATCGAGATTCAACGCTCTAAGCAACGACACATTGATTATGCATCCAGGGCCCATGAACCGAGGCCTGGAGATCTCTTCGGCGGCAGCTGATTCTCCGCAGTCTGCAATCTTGGATCAAGTTGCCAATGGTGTTGCTGTTCGCATGGCCGTTTTATACAAGTTACTAGCTCAAGAATCGAGTCTCAAATGAAACAAAACCATTTCATCCTAAAAAATGTTCAGCTCTCTAACGGAGAACAAGTTGACATTGAGGTTGAAGGCGAACTAATAAAGAACATCGGCAAAGACCTCTCTGGAGCAGAGACTATTGACTGCGCTGGTTTGATTGCTCTGCAAGGTTTTGTTGATCTACACACTCACCTTAGAGAGCCAGGCTTTGAGCAGTCAGAAACGGTTCTCACTGGAAGTAAAGCTGCGGCCAAAGGAGGATTTACTGCCGTTCACGCTATGGCTAACACCATGCCGGTAGCAGATAACGCAGCAGTTGTTGAGCAAGTTTATGCGTTAGGTAAAAACGCGGGCTACGTTCAGGTGCAACCAATTGGTGCAGTCACTTTGGGACTAAATGGAACACAGCTGGCTGATCTTGGCAAGATGAACGCATCACAAGCAAACGTAACTGTTTTTAGTGATGACGGTAAGTGTGTCAGCGACTCTCTAGTTATGCGTAGAGCTTTGGAATACGTGAAAGCTTTTGGTGGAGTTATTGCACAGCATGCTCAAGATCCGCAACTTACAGTTGGCTCTCAAATGAACGAGGGTGAGCTATCGCTAAAGCTCGGCTTGACTGGTTGGCCAGCGGTTGCTGAGACAGCAATCATCGCAAGAGATGTTCTTTTAGCTGAAGAGGTTAAATCACGTCTGCACGTCTGTCACGTCTCAACCAGAGGTTCAGTTGATGTTATCCGCTGGGCGAAGGCTCGTGGAATCAACGTAACTGCTGAGGTCACTCCGCACCACCTGTTGCTAACAGAAGACCTAGCTGAGGATTACAACCCAATCTTCAAGGTCAACCCGCCACTTAGAACACAAGACGATGTCTTAGCTTTGAGAGAAGCTGTCGCGGATGGAACTATCGACATTGTTGCTACTGATCACGCACCTCATCCAGCAGATAGCAAAGACTGCGAATGGGGAGAGGCAGCTTTTGGCATGATCGGCTTAGAGACCGCGGCTGCAATTGTGAAGACAACCATGGTTGACTCTGGACTAATTGACTGGGTGAGATTTGAGGAAGTTCTTTCAACTAACCCTGCTGTTATAGGTCGACTGAGTGATCAGGGACAAGCAATTAAAACCGGTTCCCATGCAAACATCGCACTGATCGATCCAGCAAAGAAGTTCGCTGTTGGGTCGGTATCTGAGAGTAAGAGTTCGAATAACCCTTATGTCGGGATTGAGCTCTCTGGGCAGATAGTGCACACCATCTACAAGGGAACTTTCACTGTTCAGAACTCAGCAATTGTGAAACTAGGAGATAACTAATGGCAATACCTACAAAGTCCGCGATTCTAGTTCTCGAAGATGGCAAGACCTTTACCGGTGTTCCATTTGGAGCAACAGGTTCAACGCTTGGTGAAATAGTTTTTGCTACCGGGATGTCCGGTTATCAGGAGACTCTGACTGACCCTTCTTATGCTGGTCAGATTGTTTTGCAAACAGCACCACACATCGGAAACACCGGCATGAACGATAGAGATGAAGAGTCAGACAAGATTTGGGTATCTGGATACATCGTCAGAGACGTGAGTCGAGTTGTCTCTAACTTTAGAAGCCAACGCAATCTTGAAACTGATCTAGTTAGAGACAGCGTTGTTGGTATTTCTAACTTAGACACCAGAGCGCTGACTTTACACTTGCGTGACATCGGAGTAATGAGAGCTGGAATCTTTAGCGGTGAGGAAGCTAAGGCAAGCGTTGAGAGTCTTGTTGAACGTGTTCGTTCAGCAGATCAGATGAAAGGTAAATCTCTTTCTTCTGTCGTTACGACTCCTAAGAGGTA
>WLIC01000080.1 GCA_009702405.1 Actinomycetota bacterium | reverse complement strand
CCTAAAGTGCCACCACCGAAAGCTTCACCTGAAAGCTTGAGCAAAACACGACGTGGAGTTGATGGCATGGTTATCCCTCTCAAAGACCTAATACTCCCTCTAGTTTAGGCTTCATAAAGGAAAAGGCTCGGTCTATTAGACCGAGCCAAAGATGTTTAAAAGTCGATAACTGGGATGTTTGGCTCTATAGAGTCCGCGCCACAAAAATCAATGTCTCGTCTGTCCAAGGTCACATAAGTAATTTGGCGTTCACGGTTCATAAAGAACAGAGCGTTATTGCTTTCGCTTTGGATTGAGAGCTTGTAGTCACCGGGGATGCCAGTTACTGGGCTTAGAGAATATGGGTGTTCGCTATACGGGCAGCTATACCCAGCTATAAACCAATCGGTTCCTTCGACTCGAAAATCTAAGGAACTTGGGACTTTATTAAGGTTCTTACCGTCGGTAGCGGCATGTACTTTCGACTCCAGGTCTTTGATGCTCATGATTTTCTGAATATATGGAGCTGCAATCAGGCCCACAAGTGCAAAAGCAAGCAGCACTATAACTATCTTCTTCATTTCTTCCCCGACCCCTTATTGAATGCCGTCTGGCAACATTTTCAATTTAGCAGGTAAAGGAAAAGGCTCGGTCTATTAGACCGAGCCAATTCACTTTTAGAACTTATTTGTTATGCGCCTACGCGGAATCTAGCGAAAGCAGAAACGGTTAGACCGTGCTGCTCTAGAACCTTGGCAACGCTTAGCTTGTTGTCCTTAGCGAAGTCCTGCTCTAGTAGGCAGTTCTCCTTGAAGAATCCCTTTACGCGACCTTCAACGATCTTCTCAAGAGCAGCCTCTGGCTTACCTTCGTTACGAGCAGTCTCTGTTGCAATGCGACGCTCGGTGTCTACGATGTCCTGAGGAACATCTTCGATAGCTAGGTAGCTTGGGCTAAATGCTGCAATGTGAACTGCAACATCGTGAGCTGTCTCAACATCTGCACCCTTGAACGCAACTAGAACTCCAACCTGTGGAGGTAGGTCCTTTGATGTGCGGTGTAGGTAAGCGTCAATGTTCTCATCTGCAACAACAGCAATACGGCGAAGTTCAACCTTCTCACCCATAATTGCGGCTTCGTCAGTGATTGCATCGCCAACAGTCTTACCTGAAACAGAAGCAGCAAGAGCTGCGTCAACAGTTTCAGCACCGGCTGCAGCAATAGCATCAGCAATCAAATCACCAAGTGCGATGAACTTCTCTGCCTTAGCAACGAAGTCAGTCTCACAAGCTAGTTCGATTAGGTAACCTTTGCCTGAAGCAACACGAGCAATAACAATTCCATTGCTTGTGGTGCGACCTTCACGCTTGGTAACGCCCTTTAGACCCTTAAGTCTTAGAACTTCCATAGCCTTGTCTAGATCGCCGTTAGCCTCATCAAGAGCACCCTTGCAGTCCATCATTCCAGCGCCTGAGCGCTCGCGCAGAGTCTTTACATCTGCTGCTGTGTAGTTAGCCATATTTATTCAGCTTCCTTTGCGGTTTCGGTTGCAGTCTCTTCAACTGCAGGAGTCTCAGCAACAACTGCTACTTCTTCAACAACAGTTGCAGCAGCTTCAGCAGAAGCTAGAAGTTCCTGCTCCCAGTCAGCGAGAGGCTGAACCTGTTCAGGCTTCGAGTGCTTCTGCTTTAGACCTTCTGCAACTGCATCTGCAATAACACGGGTAAGTAGGTGAACTGAACGAATTGCATCGTCGTTACCTGGAATACCGATGGTTACTTCATCAGGGTCACAGTTAGTGTCAAGAATTCCAATAACAGGAATACCAAGCTTCTTCGCTTCAGTGATAGCTAGGTGCTCCTTGATTGTGTCAACAACCCAGATCGCTGAAGGAGTCTTAGTTAGGTTACGAACACCACCAAGAGTCTTTTCTAGCTTTACCTTTTCACGAGAAAGGATCAAAAGTTCCTTCTTGGTGTAACCAGACTTCTTGGTGTCCTTGAAGTCCATGACCTCAAGTTCCTTAAGACGAGCTAGACGCTTTGAAACTGTCTGGAAGTTAGTCAACAGACCACCCAACCAACGCTCGTTGATGTATGGCATACCAACACGAAGAGCTTCAGTTGAAATAGCTTCCTGAGCCTGCTTCTTTGTTCCTACGAACAAGATGGTTCCACCGTTAGCAACTAAGTCCTTGGTGAACTCATATGCCTGGTCGATGTATGTCAAAGACTTCTGTAAGTCAATGATGTAAATACCAGAACGGTCGGTCAAGATGTATCTCTTCATCTTTGGATTCCAACGGCGGGTCTGGTGCCCGAAGTGAACACCGCTGTCTAACAGCTGGCGCACGGTTACTACTGCCATAGCAGTATCTCCTTTTTGACACACGAATGCGTCGATCAGTTGTTTGCAATAAACGGTTGTCTATTACACCTGGTGCCGCACCTAGTTCACCCGTTAGGGACTGATAAACCAGTGTGTTAGTCGACACGCGAAGTCGGACAGCACGCAAAACACTCACTTTTTAGGGCTTGGATTTTTACGGCTAACCGCTAGGAATAAGCATACCAGCGGGAATAAGGACTTTTCCACCCCTGAACATGCAACAAACCAGAGCTCAGCCTGAAACCCTGATACTTGCTAAATGAGGATTCAAATAGGCGTCGTTTTAGCCCTAGCCGCAGTCTTTATAAGCCCAACTAGTCATGCCGAAGAGGCTTTAGACCTGCCAATCGAAGGTCTAGTTAGCTCTGATGTAATCAGGCAATATCTAGGTCCTGAAACCCCATATTCGTCAGGTCACCGAGGAATAGACCTACCAGCAGAACTCGGCACCCAGATTGTCTCCCCTGCCACCGGAATGGTGTCTTTTGTGGGGCAGGTTGGGTATCGAAATCTGATATCCATCCAGTTCGGATCATCCAATACGGCTTCTTTAGAGCCAGTGTGTTCTGAACTGACTGAAGGAATGACTGTGACAATCGGTGAACCGATAGGTGTTCTATGCGATGCTGCACCTGAGTATGAATGGCATTGTCCAAGTTACTGCCTGCACTTCGGAACTAGAAATGAGCAAGGCTATTTTTCACCATTAGCTCTTATCGGTGGCTTGCCACCTAGCCGATTAGTTCCCTAAGCCCTAGGATGAGCGTTCTTATAACCTGCACGAAGTCGATCAACTGAAACGTGAGTGTAAATCTGAGTGGTACCCAAACTTGCGTGACCTAGTAATTCTTGAACTGCACGCAAGTCTGCTCCTCCATCAAGTAAATGTGTTGCTGCTGTGTGTCTAAGTATGTGTGGGCCAGCGACTCCGGTTGAAGTATCAGCAAGAAGAGAAGCAACTAATTGATAAACAGCTCTTACCCCAAGTCTTTTACCCTTTGAGTTGATCAGTAACGCTTGCTCACCGGTGTCTGGATTTAGTGCTGCTCGAACATTTAGCCAAGAGTCCAAGGCATCTCTGGCAGGTAAGCCAAAAGGAACGACACGTTCTTTTGCACCCTTACCCATAACTCGAAGAATGTTTCTACCCAAATCAACTGATAGCAAATTCAAACCACAGAGTTCACTGACACGACAGCCAGTTGCATAAAGCATTTCAAAAACCAAACGATCTCTTATGGCATTAGCATCACCAGATTCAGCAAGCGTCTTTAGATGTTGGAAGACATCATCAAGAGATTCTTTGGCAACAACTTTAGGTAGATGTCTTTCAGCTTTAGGAGATTTGAGCCTTTGACCTGGATCTGCTGCGACAAGTTCCTCTGTTGCAAGCCATGCTGTGAAAGATCTAATCGCTGCGCTCTTTCGAGCCAGCGTGCTTTTAGCTGCATCCCTTTGACTAACGCTCCAGAGCCATTCACGAAGGACCTCAAGGTCAATGTGTTTGGGTTCAGTTATTTGCTTAGTAGCAAGGAAAACTTCAAGATCTAAAACATCGGTGAGATAACTCTTCACTGTGTTCTTGGAGTAACCGCGAGCAGCAGCTAGGTTCTCTGCGAACCTGTGTGCTTGACTAGCGATTTCACTTTGCATATCTCTTAGCGTAATTCAGGAGCGCAACCAGCCCTTGGATGTTCGAGTTATAAGCGAACGATTGCTAAGCCTAGAAACTGCAAATTCCGCTTCACCTGCTGTAAGTCCTGCGATTAGAGCTATCTGCTCAAGTGATGCCTCACTATATTGCAAGGCATCTAAAGCTCTGATCTCATTAGAAGTTAAACCAAACTCAAGTTCTTCTGCCTGCTCTTGAACTTCTAATAGTTCAAGAAGATCTGACGGGGTGCTAATAAGTTGTGCTCTTGATTCACGAATTAACCTGTGACAACCAGCTGAACGAACTGAGTTGATCGGACCTGGCACAGCACCGACCGGTCTATCTAAGTCGTTAGCGTGACCTGCAGTATTGATTGAGCCTGAGCGATAACCCGCCTCAATTACTAAGGTTGCCTGTCCTAGTGCTGCTATCAATCTGTTTCTTTGCAGAAAGCGCCATCTTGCTGGCGCAACACCAGGAGCGACTTCACTAATCAAAGCACCTGATTGTTTGATTTCACTAAAGAGTTCTAAGTTCCT
>WLIC01000008.1 GCA_009702405.1 Actinomycetota bacterium | reverse complement strand
GTTCCTGCTGGGAACGTTGCTGTGAACACGTCAACAGCAGTCTTGTCCGAAACTAATTGACCTTCAACAGTTGAAACTAAATGCATGATGTGGCTAAAGCGTTCAATCTTCATGAACTGTGTGACATTGACTGAACTCGGCTCACAAACCTTAAGAAGATCGTTTCGAGCAAGGTCAACAAGCATTAGATGCTCGGCACGTTCTTTTTTATCCTCGATCAGAGATTCAGCAAGCTTCTCGTCCTCAATCGCATCTGCACTTCGAGGTCTTGAACCTGCAATTGGATGCATAATAACTTCTTTGCCAGTGACCTTCACCAACGCTTCAGGTGACGAGCCAACTACTGAGTACTCTCCATGTTCATCTGCATAATTCAACAAATACATGTATGGACTTGGGTTTAGAGATCTAAGTACTCGATAGACATCGATTGGCCTTGCTGTCACATCAATATCAAACCTTTGGCTGATAACAACCTGGAAGACATCTCCTGCAACAACATATTCCTTAGCCTTCTCAATGGATGCAAGGAAATCTGCATTCTCGGTTCGGTGTCTAAGTTGAGGCGCTGAGTAACTCTCCAACACGGACAATGTTGGTGCCACAGAACTGCTTAGTAGCTCCAGAAGAGCAGAGATTCGTTCAACAGCCTCGTCATAGGCATCTGCGTAATCCATTTGAGAATCGCAATAGATGTTGGATACCAAGAGCAGGCTGCTAGTTTTGTGATCCATCACGATGATGTCCTGCACCATCTCTAAGTGAATGTTCGGGTGCTCGTAGTCCTTAGTTGGAACTAGAGGTAAGTTCTCTATTTCACGAATAACATCCCAGCTGAATAGACCAACAAGTCCAGAAGTTAATGGTGGAAGATCTGGTTGGTCAGATATTTGCCATGACGATTGCACAAGTTTGATAGCTTCAAGAGGCGAACTCGGTAATGCGCCGCCATCTGGAAGTGCTAACTCAGGCTTTGATACTTTTAGTTCACCTGTTCCTTGAATGAAACTTGCTCTGCTGCTAACTCCAATGAAGCTAAATCTCGACCAAACCCCTTGCTCCGCTGATTCAAGAAGAAAGGTCCCTGATTTACTAGCGGAAACCTTTTCGTATATTCCAACAGGAGTTTCATTACCGCCGAAAACCTTCAGGAAGATTGGTACGACTAACCCAGGCTTCGCAAGCGCAGTAAAGCTCGTCTTGTCTAGATTGAAGGAATTAGTCATCAACTCAGCCTAGTTTGAAAAATCTTCTGACTTGGCGTCAAAGCATGACACTGCTCCAGTGTGACAAGCAGGTCCCTTCGGTGTTACCGATATAAGCAGCGCATCAGAGTCACAGTCAAATTGAATTGAGTCCACGGCCATGTAGTTACCGCTGGTAGCGCCTTTGTGCCAAATCTCGTTCCTACTTCTAGAGAAGAAGTGGCATGTGCCCAATTCCTTAGTAAGTTCTAACGACTCGCTATTCATGTATGCAAGCATCAGGACTTGCTTTGTGGTGCTGTCTTGCAGAATGGCTGGAATTAGCCCGTTGGCATCAAATTTTGGCTGTTCAATCATGCTTATAACCTGACCTGTAATCCTTGTTCTCTCATAGCCATCTTAACTTCACGGATGGAAAGCTGACCCGAGTGGAAGACGCTTGCTGCAAGAACGGCGTTAGCGCCAGCTTTAGCTGCCTGAACGAAATCGTCTGCTGTGCCTGCCCCACCACTGATTATTAGTGGTAAATCTGAAACGTCTTGCATTCGGCTAAGGAGTTTAAGGTCGAACCCGCCTCTGGTGCCGTCTGAGTCCATGCTGTTAATCAGGAGCTCACCTATGCCTCGACCTTGATTCTTTGATACCCATTCGAGTGCATCCAATCCAGTGTCCTTAGTCCCACCGTGACTAGTTAGTTCAAAACCTGAGGAACACTTGTCTGAACGCTTGATATCCAGCGATACAACGAGAACTTGGTCTCCATAGATACTTGCCACTTCGTCAAGCAATGAAGGGTTCTCAGTCGCTGCTGAACCAACGGAAACTTTATCTGCACCTGCTCGCAGAAGGTCAGCAACGTCATTGATTGTTTTGACACCGCCACCAACAGTCAAGGGAATGAAAACTGAGTCGGCAGTTTTCTCAACAATTGAAATTATTGCTGATCTGCCCTCGATACTTGCTGACACATCGAGAAAGGTAAGTTCGTCCGCGCCTTCTGTGTTGTATCGAGTAGCTAATTCAACTGGATCGCCAATGTCTTGCAAACCTTGAAAGTTGACACCCTTAACCACTCGTCCTTCACGAACATCGAGACAGGGAATAACTCGAATTGAAAGGCTCATTATTAGATTCGTGCAGCGTGGATAGCGCTAACCAGAATGGCACGTGCACCTAGGTCGTAGAGTTCATCCATTTTTGAATTGGTATCTTCGCGTTTTACTAGCGCTCTAACAGCTACCCAGTCCGCATCCTTGGTAGGTGAAACAGTTGGAGATTCAATACCTGGAGTGATAACGCTCGCTCTTTCAAGAAGTGCAACTGGACAGTCATAGTCAAAGATCACGTATTCACGAGCAACAACTACTCCGTTAAGTCTTCTAAGTAATCCAGCTGCCTTATCTACGCTTCGCTCATTCGCAATTAGGTAAGCCGATGATTCAAGAATTACTGGACCAAAGATCTCGAGTCCTGCTTGAAGCAAAGTATTACCAGTTGACACAACATCAGCAACAGCGTCAGCTACGCCTAAACTTACGGCAGTTTCAACCGCTCCATCTAGCTTGATGATTGTTGCACTAACGCCAACAGAAGCAAGGTAGTCCTCAATGATGCTTGGGTAGGCACTTGCGATTCGCTTGCCAGAGAGTTCTTGTACACTCTTGAACGCACCTGCAGGAGCAGCTAGTCGGAAGGTCGACTTTCCAAAGTTGAGATCAGCCACACGGATTGCCTGAGAGCGACTATCTGCAAGTAGGTCTAAACCGGTTAGTCCTAAATCGAGTGCACCTGTCCCGACATATGTGGCGATATCTCTAGGGCGAAGGTAAAAGAATTCGATTTCGTGCTCGGCATCTAGGACACGTAGTGTTTTAGCATCTCTGCGAACCGCATAGCCTGCTTCTTCAAGCATTGCTGTTGCGAATTCAGAGAGGATGCCCTTATTAGGTACGGCTACTCTTAGCATGATTTCTTCCTAAAATTTTGCTTGGATGTCTTCGATGCTGACGCCTTTGGCAACCATCAAAACTTGTAGGTGGTAAATAAGTTGACTTATCTCTAATGCCAGATCATCTTTGCTCTGGAACTCGGCAGCCATCCAGACCTCAGCTGCCTCTTCAACAACCTTCTTACCAATCTCATGAACTCCAGCCTCTAGCAGCTGAGCAGTATTTGAGGTTGATGGGTTCGCTTCAGTCTTAGTTAGGATTTCAGCGTAAAGCGATTCAAAGGTCTTCATCAAGCCATTTTACTGGACTTGGCTATACATGGCTAGTGGTGAGCAGCTAGTGCAAGCTCTCTAAGCAAATTGATTTGTGCATTACGATCTGAACTTTTGAATACTGCACTGCCAGCTACAAAAGTGTTAGCACCGGCAGCAGCAACTTGAGCAATGTTCGCCTCGTCGATACCACCATCTACTTGAAGCCAGGTATCTGGACTCGTGGACTGAATCAACTCATGAACTGATGCAATCTTGTCGAGACTGCCTTGGATGAACGACTGCCCGCCAAAGCCAGGCTCCACAGACATGACAAGCACCTGATCAAATTCGCTGATAATCGCCTCAATCTTTGAAACTGGTGTTCCGGGTTTGATCGCGATTCCTGCACGCGAACCCATAGCTTTAATGGCCTTAGCAGTTGCTACTGGGTCTTTACAGGCTTCAAAGTGAAAGGTTACCGAGAAGACTCCAAGAGCAGCATAGACAGGTGCCCAGTGATCTGGATTCTCAATCATCAGGTGAACATCTAGCGGTAACTTGGCTATTTCTTGCATCCGCTTGACCATCGGTGGACCGAAAGTCATGTTTGGGACAAAATGACCATCCATCACATCGACGTGAATGCCATCGGCTGCAGAGATTGAGTCGAAATCCCGCTCAAAGTTAGCGAAATCTGCGCTGAGAATGCTCGGCTGAATCCTGATGTCCATGAATTAACCCTAATCCCCTAGGCCTCTTTGGTGAGCATGGCCATGAACATGCAGTCAGTGTTGTCACGGTCTGTGTATAGCTGAACAGTCTTCCTATTGGCAGGTAGAGTGCCGCCCATGTACCGCTCATTCATCAGAGCTGTTAGATCAAGAACCTTAACATCTAGTTGCTTGATTGCCTTTTCGATGACCGCTGTTGTTTCAGATAGATGAGGTGAACAAGTCACATATAGAAGTAATCCACCTGGCTTTAGTGCAGCATAAGCGCTCTGTAACAACTCTAACTGCAAAGCAGTGAGGGTCTTGAGATCCTCGGCTGACTTACGCCATCTTGCCTCAGGTCTTCTTCGAAGTGCACCTAAACCTGTGCAAGGTGCGTCAACAAGAATCCTGTCGAACATGTTTGGCTTATCGCCAAAGTTCCTACCGTCTTCGATAGTTACTTTTACATTTGGAAATGCTTTCAGAGATTGGCTAACAAGCTTCGCGCGATGTGGTTGCACTTCGTTAGCAACTAGTGAAACACTTTCAATCTCAGCAATAGAAGCCAGTAATGCAGCCTTACCGCCTGGTCCAGCACATAAATCGAGCCAACTCTCTTCCTTTGAGATATCCCGGAAACTTGCTAGCGCTAGAGCTGCTAACTGAGAACCTTCGTCTTGAACTCTCACGGATCCAGTCTTTACTTCAACTAGGTCTGCTGGATTACCTGAGTCGAGTGTGAAACCGAATGGGCTGTAACGATTATCGCTCTCGCTCAGTTCAGTGAAGTCTTCTCTAGCGCTAAGCCCTGGTAATGCAACCAGGTTTACAAGGGCCGGAACGTTATTGATACGTAGCAAGTCTTCTATTTCATCGTCTCTGCTATCGGTGCGCAAACTCTGCTGCAGTGCTCGAACAATCCACTGCGGATGACTGTAACGCAACGATAGCCTCTCGACTTCGGAGCTGGCCTTGGCTTCGATAACAGTCAGCCATTGTTCAAATGTTTTCTCACTGACTCTTCGCAAGAGACCATTGGCAAAGCCAACCATCTTCTCCCCACATGCATAACGAATAAGTTGAACAGTTTCATTCAGGGCTGCGTGCGCTGGCACTCGCATTTGCAAAAGTTGATGACAACCGAGTCTGAGAGCATTCAAAGCAATTGCATCGATCTCATTGACTGGTCTCGAACTAACAGTGTCGAGAATCGCGTCATAGGTGAGTTGCCAGCGCAGAGTTGAGAAAGCTAACTCTTGGGCGAAAGCCGCGTCACGGGTTTCAAGTTTTGCTGCATCCAACAAAGCAGGCATCACCAGGTTCGCATAGCTGTCCTCATGAGTGACTTTGTTTAAAAGCTCAAGAGCAACACTTCGGGAAGATATAGGAATTCTCAACTAAGTACAACCGAACCGTTTTTACCATTTAGCCAGTCTCGCGCTGACATTTCATTCTTGGAACTTGGTTGAACTCGTAAAAGCTCAAGCCAAGTGTTTGAACCACTACTAACCAAAACCTTGTTCTCATGAAGAAGTACTTCTCCAACTTGAGTTTCAGTTGAAGGCGATCCACTGAATTGCGAGGTCTCAATAATGCGAATTGTGTCCTCTCCGATGTGGCACCAAGCCATAGGTTCACTATTCATAGCTCTTACTTTGTTATCAAGTACCTTGGCTGAAAGCTTGAAGTCTAGCTTTGCATCCTGCCGACTTGGCTTTGTCGCAAAAGTTGGTGCACCAGTTTGAGGTGTGAGTTTGGCCGTGCCAGCGTAGATGCCAGGCAATTCAGCGTTTATTAGCGAAACTGAGACCTTGCCTAGACGTTCCAATAAGTCATCTGCGGTTTCGTTTGGGTGAATAAGAGCCGGTGCAATCGCAACAATCGGACCAGAATCCATGCCTTCATCCAGTTTGAATAAAGTCACACCAGTTTCTGTATCTCCTGCTTCAATAGATCTCTGAACAGGAGCGGCACCTCTCCATTTAGGTAAGACGCTGAAGTGTAGGTTGAACCATCCCATTGGCAGAGCGTCCAGCGCTTCTTTCTTTAGAATCACACCGTACGCAACCACCACTGCAAGATCCGCTCCAAAACTAGCGATGACATCTAGAACACCTGAAGAGATTTTGTTTGCTTCAATGACAGGTATACCTAGTTCGGTGCCCCGCTTCGAGACGGGTGAAGGTGTTAATACTTTTTTACGCCCAACGGGAGCTTGCTCTCTAGTCAGAATGCCAACAACTTCGTGGCCAGACTGCAGCAATCCCTCTAGCACCTCAACTGCGATGGCAGGAGTTCCAGCAAACAATATCTTCATGGTCTCCCAATGTCTCTCAACTAGATTACTTTGCTGTCATCCATATTGATTCGGTAAACACGTTCGCCAGGCTTTTTATGCTTACTTTGACCCGTCAGTTTGCTAGTCAGCGCAGTCAGTAATTGAGCAAACGCAAGCCCGTCAGCGTACTGATAATCCACCACGAGAGTTAAGTGGTCGGCGCTAGGTAGAAACTTTAATCTTTGGAATAAAGAGCTCTCTTCTAGCCCAAGTTTTAGTTCCTGGAAATCAGCTTTATTGCTAACAGATACTGATGCAACTCGAGTGCTAGGTGGCAAGCCGAGACTTAGTCGATCCTGGAAGTCAGCCCTCACTATTGCCTTGAAATCAAGATTCTTGAGCTGTTCGGCGAGGACTCCTGAAATCCCTACAAAAATAACTACACAGTTCTGAGAGCCTTTAGAAATGGCATTTGCCCAACTTCCAACTGCCTTCTCTAATGCTTTTAGGCGAGGAGCTCCAATCATCTGAGCTGCATCAGATACAACAACCAAGTCGTAACCACCAGCAACATCGGGTTCGGCTCCTGGTGTTGCAACAACTAGCACTGCTGATGCTGTTGTCGATACAAGAGGGTTATCCCCACTCGATTCCAGAACCTCGGCATCAGGAAAACTGCGTCGCAGTTGGTCCGCAATAGCTGTGGCACCAATTCGTACTGGACGAGTGTTTGAACTTCCACAATCACATGCAGGTAGCGAATCGACCTGCTTGCAAATTCTGCATCGGTAGAGACCCGAAGGATCTATCCAAATACCGCTATTACAGTTAGGGCACTTTCGTAATTCCTTGCACTTGCTGCAGGCAATAGCGCTTGCCCAACCTGAATTCGCGATTTGAATAAGAACTGGCTTTCGCTCACTAACCTTTTTCGATATCAACCCAAAAGTTTCGTCATCTAAACGCGTGAAACTCTCTGTGACTCTGACCAGAGGAAGCGAACCAGGATTAGTAAGAGGAGTCAAATAGCCTAAATCAATCAGACGTAGGGACTCGGCGCTTGGCGAATAGGAAGAGATGACTAGATGAGTGTTTTCTGTTTGCTGGCGTTGCAGCAAGACATCACGTGAGTTCCAATAGGGTGAGCTCTGTTCAATGTGAGATTCGTCTCCATCATCCCAAAGAGCTATGAAACCAAGATCCTTTGCTGGCGTGAAGCAAGATGTTCGAGTGCCATAGTTGATGGCTATTGAGAGGCTCGCGAGAATGTGATTCCGGTAACGATCAGAGCCGCTGTCTGTGCTGACATGTCGAACCGAAAAGGACTCCAAGTTAAGCATTTGAAGAGCGAGTTCAAAGTGCCTAACTTCTCGGTAGTCAGGAAGTACGATTAGGGAACTCTTACCCTTGAGCAAAAAATGAAGGGCTGAGTTTGCAAACTCGATGGCCCAATCAGGTATGCCGCTGGAAGTCGAAATTAGCTGCGGAGTGAAGTGAACCTTCTGATTCCCTTGCAAAGCATCTGTAAGCAGTGACTTGCGTTCAACACTTGGGATGTTCTCGAGTGACTTCGGCTCTATGTTCTTCTCCGCTCTTACAAAGCGTTTTGGAATCGCGAATGAAAGAACCTCTCCAAAAGTTGAAGCCTGACGCGCAGCTACCAATGAGCAGAGTTCAAGAACGCTGCGTGATGTTTGTGGGAACGCAGACACAACCTTCGACACGCTTGCTAGTTCACCTGCATGCTCTGATCTGGATTTGATTTCAACCACAATGCCAAGTTTGGGTTTCTTACCTGAACCGAAAGGAACCTCTACTAAAGATCCGACAGTCAGTTCAATGTCGCTGCTAAACAGGTAGTCATATTCACGATCGAGTTGGGGCAAAGGCGAGGCGAATCGTACTGCCGCAATCATTGACAATTAGATCCCTGCAGCTGAACGCAACTCCGAAACACGGTTCGTTGCTTCCCAAGTGAATTCTGCTAGTTCGCGACCAAAGTGTCCGTAAGTAGCAGTCTTAGAGTAAATAGGCCGGAGTAGTTGAAGTTGATCAATGATGGCCTTTGGTCGTAAGTCAAATACCTCTTCGATTGCCTTCTGAATATTCTTTTCATCAACGGTATTTGTGCCGAAAGTTTCAACATACAAACCAACAGGCCTTGCCTTGCCAATTGCGTAAGCAACCTGAACCTCTACTTTGTCCGCCAAGCCAGCGGCAACAACGTTCTTAGCAACCCATCTCATTGCGTAGGCAGCTGATCGGTCTACCTTTGATGGATCCTTGCCACTGAAAGCTCCACCACCGTGTCTGGCGTAGCCACCATATGTGTCAACAATTATTTTTCTACCTGTTAGTCCAGCATCGCCCTGCGGTCCACCAATAACAAACTGGCCGGTTGGGTTTATCAACACATCACTATCAGCGATGTCAAAGTCAAAGCTCTCCAATACTGGAGCGATAACCAACTCAGAAACCGCTGATGAGATGTCAGAGTGACTGACTCCTGGATTGTGTTGAGTACTAAGAACAACGGTCTGAACTGACACAGGCCTACCATTCTCATAGCCCACGGTTACCTGAGTTTTGCCGTCTGGCCTGAGGAAGCCTATTTTGCCAAGGTGTCTTACCTCTGAGAGCTTCTCAGCAAGAGTGTGAGCAATCTTGATTGGTAAAGGCATGAGCTGAGTGGTTTCGTTGCAAGCAAAGCCGAACATCAACCCTTGATCTCCTGCACCTTGCTTGTCATATTCCTCAGACTGACTTAGTGTTCGAGCTTCGGTTGATAGGTCAACACCCATAGCTATGTCTGCTGACTGTTTTCCAATGGATACAGAGACTCCGCAACTGTTGCCATCAAAACCAATCTCAGAAGAGTTGTAACCAATTTCAAGAAGCTTAGATCTGACGATGTCAGGAATCTCGGCATAACCTTCTGTCGTAACTTCACCAGCGACATGGACTAACCCCGTGGTCACAAGAGTTTCTACCGCAACACGTGACGAGGCATCTTGTCTTAAAAGGTCGTCAAGAATAGCGTCGCTGATCTGGTCACAGATTTTATCTGGATGTCCTTCAGTAACGGATTCAGAGGTGAAGTATCGCAAGTCGTTCATAGAGGATAAGTATATCCCCGTGCTCCGACAAGGGTTGTTAGTTGTGCTAGAAACAGAGCCAAACTAGAGAAGTGGCTTTACGAAATCAAGGATTTCGTTAGCAACTTCGTACTTAGAGCCGGAATACATTACAGAATTCCCGTTAGACCCGATAACAAGCACTGTGTTGTCGTCTGCGTCAAATGTCTTGCCATGACTCACATCATTAGCAACAATGACATCAACGCCTTTGGAAGAGAGTTTGCTTTGAGCAACCCCTTTTAGTTCTTCTAGGCTTGCAACAACTTCAGCTGCAAATCCAACGATTACTTGAGTAATGGTCTTTTCTTCCCTAGTTTTTACTAACCCAGAGAGTAAGTCTGCATTCGCTACAAGATGCAGATCCAGTGTTGGGGAATCAGCTCTATGGAGTTTATCTTGGCTAGGATTTTCAACTCGGTAGTCGCTGATGGCTGCTGGCATAAGAATTAGATCAGCGTCAGGTGAATGTTGTTTTAGTAGAGATTCAACATCAGAGAACGTGTGAGCGGTGTGCAGGTTCTTGAATCGACTCACATCAAAGCCGATGTTTATCGCGATCACAGTAACCTGAGCACCTCTGTCAGTTGCTGCGTCAGCTAAGGCAATGCCTTGCCTACCAGAAGAGCTATTTCCAATGAATCGGACAGCATCGATTGGTTCTCTAGTTCCTCCAGTTACGACAAGGACTTTTCTTCCTGCAAGATCAGCCCCGGAGTTATAGAACGATAAAGACTTTCGAACAATCTCTTCAGGTTCAGGCAAACGTCCAACTCCGGTGTCACTTCCAGTTAGACGACCAGAGTCTGGATCAATCACTAGAACTCCCCTGGCTTTTAGTTTTGCGACATTCTCTGTAGTACTTGGGTGCAACCACATCTCAGTGTGCATGGCCGGAGCGACGACTACTTTTGCCTTTGTTGCCAGCAGAACATTCATAAGTAGGTCATCAGCGATACCTGAAGCATATCTAGCAAGGAAGGATGCTGTTGCCGGTGCAACAACAATCAAGTCAGCTTCTTGCGCTAACGCGATGTGTTTAACATTGTCGACATCGGTGTATAGGTCAGAGTCAACGACGTTGTGAGACAGAGCTTCTAGTGTTGTTGCTCCAATAAATCTGAGCGCGTTTTGAGTAGGAAGAACTTTAACGTCATGTCCGAGTTCGTTGAAACCACGGATTACGGAAGCGGACTTGTATGCCGCTATCCCGCCAGTAATACCAACCAGGATACGCAAGGTAAATTCTTTGGTTATTCGGCTTTGTCTTCTGCTACAACAGCGCCTGAAACGATCTCGCGCATAGCAATAGATAGTGGCTTGTCGTC
>WLIC01000079.1 GCA_009702405.1 Actinomycetota bacterium | reverse complement strand
GCTCAGGACTCTTTCTGACATGCTCCATGATCAGTTCAATGACCTTGTGAACTTCAGCAGCAGGAGATTCGGTGCTAGCTGACTTATTTCCATTAGCCCTATTGTCACCATCGACTATTACTAGTTCTAAATCAGATTGACCATCAAACTCAGCAGCGGTTGGTTCAATCTCTAAACGACCCTGGTAGAACTCTTTATTAATCAGTTGTCCAAATAGTTGACCTTTTAGTCTGTATGAACGCTTGAGTACTTCTCTACCAAAGACTTCAGAGGCAACATCGAAGATACTTGGACTCTCCGGTGCTTTAGCTTTCAAAGCTAACTGCCACTCAACTTCAAAACCGCTAGGAACAGCAATCATCGGATCGCCTATAGCGATTATCTGCTTGCTTCTTAGAACACCAGAGAGGTTCTCAGCAACAGTGGTGCCTGCTGCATCCATCACTATGACAACATCGAAGTTCTTCTCTTGCAATAGAACATCTGGTAGCTCATAGGGAGATGCACCAACGTGACTGACTAGGTTAGGCCAAAGCTTTCTAGCGTTAGCTGTCAAAGTTGGCATCCAAGAAACCCGCTGCTTCAACATGTTCTTCAACGCCTCTGCTTCTTGAGGAAGGTTGGCTACCGCCTGGTTCCATCTAGATGCAGTTATGAAAGAAATCTCTTTCCTTGCTTCAACCATCAATCTATGGTCAGCTTTGACAAACTCTGACTCCAGTTCAGCTAAGAACTCAGGAGTATATGAAGCGAAGGCGTTATCGCCGGCTAGTAGATATTCCAGTGCTGAAAGCCACCAGCACTGATCGAACTCAGCTATCAAATCTTCATTACGAGCTTGGCTAAGCGCCAATGACTTCACTAGAGAACCAAGACCTGCTTCTTGAACTCTTCTTCGTAGATCATTTTTAGCCACCAGGTTATCCAAAGGAGCTGTTTCTACGGCTAATGCTCGAAGCTTGGCACTTAGTTCTGGGATAGGTAATTCAAGTAGGTTCTTACGCTTAGGGTCAGGGTCTAGATGTGAATCTAGCTTTATGAGATCTGCTACCAGTGACTGGTAGATAACCTGAGCCTCATCTAAACCAAGCGGAACTATCGGACTGATTGGCTGGGTGCAGAGCGCTTTCCACTGCTGAGCTTGCTCTTCTATCTGCAATAAAGAGGTGTGCAAATCGCTTACGTTGACGCCAGCTCGAACATACTCTTTGGCGTGCTTACTAAGCGCTCTTCTTGTCTTACCTGACATAGCGCTCTTCTCTCGACGAGGGCTGGTAGCGGTAATCAGGTCAGTTAGTGGTCTATCGAATACCTCTGGCTGGAATCTATCCAAACTGTTTCTAATGCTGATAAGGAGCCTTAGATACTCTCCCCACTGGGAAACGTTGATGGCTTCAGGGAAGTGAACTTCCTTGGCGAAAGCATCTAGGCGGTCACCAAAGGTTGGTAAGACATCTTCTGCTAACCGGCTCGCCAGCGATAGAACTCTTGGCACTTCAGTTGCATCTTCAAACTGAGCATTAACCCAAGGACTCCCTTGAACCGATTCTTCAAATTCACCCAGTTCAACTGCCTCATGCAATAGTGCTATAGCTTGAGATCTGTTCCTTGTTTCAAACAAGGCAGGCCCTGCGATACGAGCATTGGTTTTAGGAGGCTTAGGTAGTGCACTTAGTTCAGCCAGCTTGGTCAATGCATCAGCGATGCTGATACCTAGAACATGATGTCTACTCTCAAGTGAATCTAAGTATTGGTTTAGCTGTGATGCTGCATTGGCTCTGATGAGTTTTGCATCGGTCAATTGAGAAGGTTGTGCTTTTTCAAATCTAGATATAGCGGTAACAATATCTAGCCAAGTTGAATATGAGCGAACCAGGATTCCATTTAGACCAACCTGAGCCAACCGATCACTTAGTTCATTCAAGGTTTGTCTTCTTGGAGCTAGAACCAATGCACGTTTACCCTCAGCTGCAAGAGCGCCAAGCATGTTGGCAACTGTCTGGGTATAGCCAGTGCCAGGTAATGTCTCAACTGCAAAAGAGTGTCCGGCTAATGCTCTTGAGATGATGTGTGTTTGGTTGGCATCAGCATCAGCGGCCAGCAGAGGTTGTTGCAGTGGCTCATCAAGCACCTCTAAAGCTTCGCCACCAGCTAGTGCGGTTGCTAGACGATTAGGTTTCTTCGGTAACTCATGTCTCATCAGAGTTGGAGCTATCACAGCGTTAGTGAGCACCAGTGTTCTTTGAATCTCTAGTTCAGGAACACTCTTGGTGCTATCGGCTAGGAAGCTAAGCAGAGTTATTGGCACCAGATCATTGGCTTCAACATAAAGCTTGACTAGTCGTTTGACATCTAAATCAATGTTGAAGTGGTTCTTCAAAGTCAGGATCAGTTCAGGGTTGACTGTTGGTTGACCTAAAAGCTCTAACTCAAAATCAGAACCCTTACGAATTAGTTCTGCCCGCCACATCATCGCTGGAACTCTTAGGTCCAGATTCACAGTTCTAAAATCAATTGCTCCAGCTAAGAGATGAAGACTTTCTAAACCGAAGTTAGAAGCTATGCGTTCGCTCTTGATCTTGATGCGACGAGCTTCAGTTAGCGCTTTTGAATAAGCAATAGGGTCTCGAACCAGATTGGCAAGTAAGCCTCGGTGGCTCTTAGTGAACATGGATAGCCCAACAGGGTGAGCACGCTCAAGATCAACTAGCCCTAAAACATCTAGGTCAAGGTTAGCTAGAGGGTTAGCGCCACCGATTCCTCGAATCTCTTCGAGCCATCTGTCGTATTGTGCTTGTGCTATCTCAGTCATTAGGCAACTAGCCTAACTTTTGCGGATTACCGAACATCGTAGGCAGGGCGGTATTCGGGTAAGTTTGAGAATTGCAAGAAAACATTAATGCCCTCGTAGCTCAGTGGATAGAGCAGTGGTTTCCTAAACCATGTGCGGAAGTTCGATTCTTCTCGGGGGCACCGATTAGGCAGCTACCGGTAACTGCAAATACTCATTCCACTCAGGTTCAACTCGTTCAGCACCTCTGATCATCCAAGCACCACCGGTTGGCATTCTTGGAGTGACAGCTAAGCTCCAACCAAGTTCATTCAGCGTCTTATCACCTTTGATGTTGTTGCAGCGAAGGCATGCAGCGACGAGATTCTCCCAGCTGTCTCTACCACCACGTGATTTAGGTTGAACGTGATCTACGGTGTTAGCTACTCGATTGCAGTAAGCACAGCGGTGACCGTCTCTACGCAATACACCTCTTCTAGATAGTGGGATTGCTCTTGAGCCTGGAATCCTTACATACCTACTTAGCAGAATGACAGAAGGTAACTCATATTCGCCTGTAGCACTGTGAACTTTACGATCCTGGGAACCTTCAAGCACAGTGGCTTTCTTATTGAGCACCAAAATAATGGCTCGCTTGAAAGACACCACAGCTAGTGGTTCATAACCCGCATTCAGAACTAGTGTTTTCATGTTTCTTCCTTTCGAAATCACCTGCACGGATTGCAGGTTTTCGTGAAGTCACTTCAGAGCACAAACAAAAAACGCGCCACCATTACTGGTAACGCGTTTAGGCTTGCCAAGCTTGGCAGGAGCAAACTATATGAAAATGCTGGAACTCGTGCTTGGCGGGCACGTGTATAGCGTCCATTGATCTCTCCTAACAAGGCACCTAGGTGACTTGCCAAAAGATTACGAGATTTTAGGCAAGAGATAGGTAAAACACACCGCACCGAAAGGTTAAGAATTGGTGTTATTTATTAAGGGATAACTCGGACTATGTAGTAGTTATCAGTAAAGATCGGAGCTAGTTTTACACGGTCACCTGGCTGAGGAGCGTGATAAAACATTCCAGAACCGGCATAAATACCCTGGTGGCTCAGGTTGGACATAATCACGATATCTCCAGGTCTTGCATCTGAACGGTGCACTCTTCTGACATGTGGATCACGGGACTGGGAGATAACAGAGTGCGGTAACAAGATACCGAACTCAGCAAAGACTAGACGGGTGTAACCAGAACAGTCCAAACCGGTAGGTAGCTCGCCACCAAGAACATAAGGAACACCAACATATTTGGCAGCTACCTTCAAGATATCTGCAGAGTTCAAGTCAACATAGTTTGGGCTAGATGCCAAATCGATGGCAGTTAGACCTTTATAGCCTAGATAGTTATTTCTGTTGGTCATACGTTCAATTTCTGAAGCAGACATCATGCCGTATGAACCACGTTCAAAGTTCAAAGCTGTCTCACGAAGAAGGCTAATGCTCTGAGCATCCCCGCCTTCAGCAATTCCACTCTGGGTAAAACCTGACACAGCGGTAACCGCTGGTCCATAAGCGTAGGCAGGCAAAGCAACGGTTGCGGTAACACCGGCAATAACAGCCATGACAACAGTTGTGCGGACAGACTCTTTCTTACGGAACCTAATTTTAGGAATAGCTGCAACAACACCGATAGCTGTTATTGGGTTACTTGGTGGATTAGCTGCAAAGTGTTTGCGATCAAGTTTGGCTGCCCTTTTTTCGGCGCGTTTAGCATGGCGCGTTTGGCGCTTGCGT
>WLIC01000078.1 GCA_009702405.1 Actinomycetota bacterium | reverse complement strand
GGCCTTCCTAAGTCATCAGGTGGTGTCTTTGTTCAAGGTGGATCTCTTGGCAATCTATCTGCACTGGTTACTGCTCGTCACACAGCTATCCAGACACGTATGAAGAACAACCAGAAACTACCTAAGCGCTGGTCAATCATCGCTTCCAAAGAATCTCATTCATCGCTTAAAGCTGCTGCTCGAGTAATGGATATCGATATTGTCTTAGCTGATGTTGATAAAGATGGACGCCTAAGAGGTAAAGCTGTTCTTGAAGCAGCGAAACAAATCAAGGATGGACTCTTTGCAGTTGTTGCAACATCCGGAACTACAAACTTTGGAATCGTTGACCGTTTAGACGAAGTCGGAACTGCTGCTAAGAAACTAGGTGTTTGGTATCACATCGATGGTGCTTATGGACTAGCAGCAATCCTTGACCCTAAATCAAAGCATCTATTCAAAGGCTCCGATAAAGCAGATTCATTCATTGTTGATCCACATAAGTGGCTCTTCACTCCTTTTGACTGCTGTGCTCTGGTTTATAGAAACCCAGCTCTAGCTTCTGCTGCACACACTCAACATGGCGAGTATCTAGACGCTCTAACCGATGGGGATGAATACAACCCAAGTGACTACGCATACAACCTAACTAGAAGAGCAAGAGGATTACCACTTTGGTTCTCACTGGCTACCTATGGTGTTGGTGCTTATAGAAAGGCAGTTGCAGAGAACATCGAGGTTGCTCACAAGATTGCTCAGGTTATTGCAAAACGTAAAGATCTAAAGCTAGTTCGTGAACCAGAGCTATCAATAGTTGTCTTTGAAAAAGAAGGCTGGAAGCTAGCCGATTACCAGAAGTGGTCTGACCGCATACTTGCGCAAGGTCTTGGCTTTGTTGTTCCTAGCTCTCATCAAGGTAAACCAAATGCTCGCTTTGCAATTGTGAACCCAAGAACAGATTTGAAACTACTTACCCAAATCATTGATTCCATGGATGAAAAGTAAATGAAACTAAGAACCGCAGAAGCGCTGCCTTCACTTTCTAGAGTTAAGGACGCAACTCGCAAACCTCTTCGAGTTGCCCTCATTCAGATGCACTGGGAAGAAAACCAAGAGAAACATTTAAGCAACCTCAATGAAGGTATAGCGTTAGCTGTTTCTGCAGGGGCAAAGATGGTATTCTTACCTGAACTGACTTTGAGCAGATACCCTGCCGATAAGTTGCCGACCGGTATCCCCTCAACTATCGCTGAAGATCTCGAGGGACCTACGTTTAGCTTTGCGAAGCAAGCTGCTGAAACTCATGGCATCTATGTTCATGCTTCTCTATATGAGAAAGCAGGACTTAGTGATGGCAGAGGCCTAAACGTAGCCATCATGGTGAACCCTGAGGGTGAACTAATTGCATACACACCTAAACTTCATATTCCAGTAACGGCTGGTTATTACGAAGACAAATACTTCGCTCCAGGACCTAGTGAGCCAAACGGTTACCCGGTTTATGAAGTCGATGTTCAAGGAGCTGAAGCAGCCTTTGGTCTTCCTACCTGTTGGGATGAATGGTTCCCTGAAGTTGCTAGGAGCTATTCTCTAGCCGGTGCTGAAGTTCTGGTTTATCCAACCGCTATTGGTAGTGAACCTGATCATCCTGAGTTTGATACTGCTCCCCTATGGCAGCAGGTCATAGTTGGCAATGGCATTGCTAATGGAACATTCATGATTGTTCCTAACCGCTGGGGTAATGAAGGTTCATTGAATTTCTATGGCAGCAGCTTCATCAGTGACCCTTATGGACGAGTACTGATTAGCGCTAGCAGAGATGAAGATGAAGTTTTAGTTTCAGATTTAGATCTTGACCAGAGAAGAGACTGGTTAGACCTATTCCCTTTCCTAGCAACCAGAAGACCAGATACCTACGCTGCTCTAACTAAGCCAGTAATGAACCCTCGTCAAGATAACGGTGATGGTATTGATGGTGGAATAGCTGGAGTAAAAAAGGAAGAACTATCTTGAGCCTTTTGATGCCACCTGAGTGGGCTAAGCACGAGAGAACTTGGTTAGCTTGGCCAGCTGCTGATTATGCTCAAGCAGAAGATGCATATATTGCTTGGGCAGAGATTGCTAATACTGCAGCTGAATATGAACCAGTGACAGTTCTTGTGAACAAACACCAAAAACATATTGCTCAAAAGTATTTATCTAAATCGATTGAACTTGTTGAATGTGAACTTGATGACAGTTGGATCAGAGATAGTGGAGCAACATTTGTTTTTGATGAAGGAGAACTAGCTGCAGTTAACTGGGTCTTCAATGGTTGGGGTGCCCAGAGTTGGTCAAACTATGCTCTTGATGCCAAAGTTGCCTCGTTCATGGCTGAACATGTTTCTGCGAAAGTTATTGACAGCAACCTCGTAAACGAAGGTGGCGGAATCCACACCAACGGTGCTGGACTGCTGCTTGTAACTGAAACAGTTCAACTTGGCATTGAACGTAATCCTGATTGGACCAGGCAGGAAGTTGAAGCTGAACTAAATCAGAAACTAGGAACAGAACAAGTTATCTGGATTAGACGAGGTCTTACTCGTGACTATGAAACTTTTGGAACCAAAGGTCACATCGATATCGTTGCTTGCTTTGCAGACGAGAACACTCTCCTAGTTCACGAACAACAAGATCAATCTCACCCTGACTATTCGGTCACCCATGAAGTAATCGCAAAGCTTGAAGAATCAACTACCTGCTCAATAGTTAGAGTTCCAGCCCCTAAGCAACTCAAAGATGACCTTGGTTTCGTTGACTACTCATACATCAACCACTACATCCTCAACGATGCCGTTCTACTTTGCTCTTTTGATGCCCCTCAGGATCAGGTGGCCAAAGGCATCCTCGAAGAGGTCTATCCAGGCCGAGAAATCAGGCTCATTGACGCTAGACCTATCTTCGATAGGGGTGGTGGCATCCACTGTATTACCCAGCAACAGCCTGCTTTATAGCCAGTTCGGCGTGGAGTAATTCTTAGGCTACTTATTGGCGTAAATTAGCCATATGCCTCAAACCCCTCTGCACGCTGAACATGCCCGCCTTGGCGCGAGCTTTACCGATTTCGGCGGCTGGGATATGCCAGTTAGGTACTCAAGCGATCTGGCTGAACATCAAGCGGTTAGAGAATCTGCAGGACTATTCGATATCAGCCACATGGCAGAAATCTTTGTTTCGGGTCCGCAGGCGGCTAGTTTTCTTGACTATGCATTAGTTGGTCAGGCATCAGCAATTGCTATTGGTAAAGCCAAATATTCTTTGATTTGCAATGCTCAAGGCAACATCATCGATGACCTTATTGTTTACCGTCTTCAAGATGATCAGTTTCTGGTTATTGCAAATGCTGGTAACCGAGCAGCTGTAGTTGAAGCACTAGAACAGAGAGCACTATTCCAGGGCTTCGTTGGTGTTACCGATAACAGCGATGACTTTGCGCTTCTCGCTATTCAAGGACCAAAAGCCACAAGTATCTTGCAGACACTAACCGACACAGATTTATCTACATTGCCTTACTACTCAATCGGAACTGGAAAGGTTGCTGGAGTTGAGGCTTACCTCTGCAGAACTGGATACACCGGTGAAGATGGTTTTGAGATTCTTTTCAATCAGTCACATGCAACCGATGTTTTCAATGCATTGATTAGTGCAGGTGCTATTCCATGTGGTTTGGCTTCCAGAGATACTCTGCGATTAGAAGCCGGCATGCCTCTTTATGGACATGAACTCTCTCTTGATATCAATCCTTACGAGGCAGGTCTTGGTCGTGTTGTGAAACTTGATAGAGACGAAGACTTCGTAGGAAAGTCAGCGCTAGCAGTTCTTTCAACTAAGACTCCAGCGAAGCAACTAGTGGGCCTAGTTGGCGAAGGCAAAAGAGCGGCTAGAGCAGAATACGAAGTCTTTGCTGATGGGGATCAAGCTATTGGGCATATAACTTCAGGAGCATTATCCCCGACCCTTGGTTACCCAGTGGCGATGGCCTACGTTGCAACAGCTTCGTCAGAAGTTGGCACTAATCTAAGCGTTGACATCAGAGGAACTAGGCTTCCTATGACTGTTGTGAAACTACCTTTCTATAAGCGTTCAAAGTAAACCCAAAGGAAAATTATGAGCAATCCAACTAACCTCCATTACACCAAGGAACACGAGTGGGTCTTAGTAGAAGGTGATGTAGCTACCATCGGTATCACTGCATACGCAGCTGAGAAACTAGGTGACGTTGTTTTCGTTGACTTACCTAAGGTAGGAACCTCAACTACATACATGAAGATTTGTGGTGAGATCGAATCAACCAAGTCTGTTGGTGAACTTTACGCTCCCCTAGATGGTGAAGTTGTTGAAATCAACAACACAGTGGTCTCTGCACCTGAAACAGTGAACACAGACCCTTTCGGTGCTGGTTGGCTAATCAAGGTTAGATTCACTTCTCTTCCAGAACTTATGACAGCTGAGGAATACAGCGCACTTACCGGTGAAGGCTAAATCACGAATGGTTCACGCTCACGAAGATTTCAAATATCGTCACATTGGCCCTAATGCCCAAGACCAGCAAGACATG
>WLIC01000077.1 GCA_009702405.1 Actinomycetota bacterium | reverse complement strand
TGCTGCAATTAGCACACCAGTGACTGTTCTATCGGTTAGCGCAGATGGTACCCGCATGACTGTTGCATCACCTGCAATTAGCCAGAAGGGTAAGTTCAAAGTGACTACTGGAGGCGGAAGTTCAACTGCCGCTGCATTCTTCAGTTCAAGCATTACGAACACTTCAAAGCCAACCATCACCTTGACTGCTTCATTGATCAAGGAAGTTGGTTCAACCTTCACACTAAACGGAACAAACATCGCTTCAGCTTCAAGCATCAAGATCGGTACAGTTGCTGCACCGTTCTCAATCTTGACTGCTAACAGCGTTGTAGTAACAGTTCCTGCAGGTGCGGTTTCAGGTTCAACAATCAGTGCTACCAACCTTGGTGGTACAGTCACCTCTACTAAGTTCGTTTACCAGGCAGCAGTAGTTGCCTCTAGAACAGCTGCAGCTAGAGTGGGTCAAACCGTTACTATTACCGGTAGCAACTTGAAGGCAACCAGCGTTGTATTTGGTGGCAACAAGTCAGCTAAGCCAGTAATCAACACCGGTGATACCTTGACAGTTGTTGTTCCTACCGGAGCTCTAACAGGTGCAATCAAGATCACAACTGGTGCCGGTGTTGTTTACACTGACTCATTCACTGTGACCCCACCAGCACCGACTGTAACCTCATTCACACCATCAACTGGTAAGAAGGGTGTTGCAATCATCACTGTAAAGGGAACTAACCTAGCTGGCGCAACAGTAACCTTGGGTTCAACCCCAGTTACTTTGTCTGCAGGTGCAAACTCCACTTCGTTCAAGTTCGTTATTCCTGCAGGTGCAACCACCGGCAAGATCAACGTAACAACAGCAGGTGGAACTGTTTCCTCAGCAAACAACCTGACTGTGACTAACTAGTCATAGCCAAAGAAATCTGGCCCGTCCATTTCGGTGGACGGGCCAGATTCTTTTTAACTTGATTTAGGCTATTGGCACTAGCGCGTAGAACTCTGCCTTTTTAGTTTCCTTGTTCCACTTCAAATTTGATTGCAAACATAAAGAGTTGAAGATGGTAGTTCCAATGCTGCTGGTTCCAATCTTCTTAGGCTTTGTTCCGTTATTGATTGCAATGAGACTTATTTCACCAGGGGAGGATAACTCTAAGGTGACTTCTACTTCACTAGCTTGTCCATGTCGAACAGAGTTGCTTACTATCTCTTTTAGCAATTCATTTACGACTATCACTGCATCTTTAGATGTGTTGATTTCTTTTGATAGGTCTTGTGGTATCTCACACTTGAGTTCAACGATTCCACCCCAAGTGTTTCTCAGGTCTTCGATCTGATCTTCAAGTTTGACATTCTCTGGGTTTGAGTTCTTCAAGGCGTCCATGGCTCTATTTAGGTCAGCAATAATAAGGGCTTTGGCCTTCTTGCTCTGACCATCTAAGGCACTAGCCCTAATGGTTGCTGCTGTAATTGCAGATTGAACAGTGCCGTGTAGGAGGGTGTACCAGACGTGTCTTGCTACCCAAAGCTTCTGCTCAAAGAGCTTGTTCTCTCTAGCGAATTTCTCAACTACGTCTTTTAATCTGTTGACCACAATCGACTTGCTCTCGCTCAGCAGGTAGGCATGAGAAATAGAGATAGCTGACCAACCAGCTGTGATGTAGAAACTAGGCAAAAGGCTAACTTGAGCTTGTGTGTGAGGAAGCTGGTAGATCAACCAGAAAGCCGGAATCGCACAGATTATTCCAGGTAGGGGTGAAAAGGCTAAGGCGATGTTCAAAGACACTGGTTTGGACTTATACAAAAGTGCTTTCAATACATAAAGCATGGCCAGATAACTTAGTGAAGCTATGAATAGTTCCAGGATGTTTGATTCAGGAAAAACAATTGGGGATGTCATGAACCAAGCGAACATCGTTAGAAGCCAGGTGCTGAAAGGTAAGACGGTGTTCTTCAAATGGATCTTCATCTCAGGTTCAGCGACCTTGTTGCTGGAATAGATTGCACCAGATCCGCTTAGTTGTGCTGCCTCTTCAGCAATACTCTTGCTCAGCGGTCTAATCTCTGTCATCAGGAACTTCTTGAGGTTTTGAGTAAGTTTCTTTACGTCCTCAACGGCTTCAACTTGTCTTTGAAGATCAAGGAATCGAGGCATCAAAGAGTCTCTAGTTCTTTCGGTGAGCTCTTTCTCTTCCTCTTTGTAAAGTTCGTTCACATTTTCACGGAACCCGATGAGAGCTCGTTCCTTAGCAAGAAGCTCTTGTAGGTACGCTTCTCTTTCAATCTGTGAACCCACTAGGTTATTGAAAATGAAGATTAGTGCTATGCCAATTGAGGAACCACCAAGGAACCGGTAGAGCAGGTCACCTTGGTCATAAATGCCAAAAATGTTTGCAAAGTTGAGGGTGGCTACGTTTTTGATGCCCATTGCTGTTCCTGCGATTACAAGATTGAACACAGGGTGGGGCACTTTTGGATCAACGAAACGCTTGAAGACTGACAAGGCTAGGTATACGAATGCAGAGGCGACTGCTAGGGCTACAACGTTGACTGGTATCCACATCAGTGAATAGTTGTTCAACCTAACAGCGTCAAAGGCGAGGCTTAGGGTGCCAGTTAGGACCAAGGCAAATAGGAAGAACTGCCAACCCCAGACCTCTAGGCGGCCTAGACGGCGCCAAATTGGCATAAATGACAAACCATCAGTGTTCAAGCTGCGCCTTTCTTGCGGTCATATAGAGTCTAGTTTTCATACAAAGTGAACAGCACCTTAACAATCTGGAGTTGTGGCGATTCCTGATGTTCACGTGCCTGTAACCTGATTAACAGCAAGTTAATCAAGTAAATCAGAAGAAGGAACCTTTCTTATGGATCCAATAATTATTGTCGGACTGGTTGTGGCAATTGCCCTGTTTTTCGACTTCACAAACGGATTTCACGACACAGCCAACGCGATGGCAACTCCAATTGCAACAGGAGCTTTGAAGCCCAAAGTAGCAGTCGCAATTGCAGCTCTTATGAACTTAGTTGGAGCATTTCTTTCGACAACTGTGGCTAAGACCATTTCTGTGGACATGATCAACGAGGGCATAGCCATTACGGCTCAGATGGTTTTTGCAGGTCTCACCGGTGCAATTCTCTGGAATCTAACAACCTGGTTCTTAGGATTACCCTCTTCATCTTCACACGCTCTATTTGGTGGTCTGATTGGATCAACAATTACTTACTTCGGTCTTGCCGGAGTTAACTTTGCGAAAATGATTGAGAAAGTTTTCATCCCTGCGCTGTTTGCACCTTTAGTAGCAGGACTTGTTGCCTTCATAGCGACCAAGGTCGCATATGTCATTACTGCAAGAAGCCAAGCAGAACGCAAAGAGAAAGATATCTCGACTGGCAGAAACAAATTCAAGGTCGGTCAGATTTTCTCTTCATCTTTAGTAGCGCTTTCACATGGAACAAACGATGCACAGAAGACCATGGGAGTTATTACTTTGGTTTTAGTAGCTGGTGGAGTCCAGGCTTCTGGCGATCACGTTGAGCTATGGGTTGTAGTCTCAGCAGCAGTAGCTATTGCACTTGGAACTTATGCAGGTGGATGGCGAATCATCAAAACTTTAGGAACAGGTCTTTCAGAGATCAGACCACCTCAAGGTTTCGCAGCTGAAGTTTCAACTGCAGTAACAATTCTTGCTTCAAGCAAGTTTGGTTTCGCACTCTCCACCACTCAGGTTGCCTCTGGTTCTGTTATCGGTGTTGGACTGGGACGCAAAGGTGGAGTGGTTCGCTGGAATAAAGCAGGACAAATCTTTGTTGGTTGGTTGCTAACTCTTCCTGCGGCAGGTCTAGTTGGATCTCTATCTGCTCTTCTAACCATGCAAGGTGACTGGGGTCTAATCGTTGATGGAGCGCTAACTCTTGCTGTTGCAGCTGCCATCTTTACTATTTCTCGTCGCAACAAGATCAACGCAACTAACTTGCTTTCAGAGGTTGAAGGCGCAAGTGAAGTTGTTCTATCGGCAAGACAAATCAAGGCAAAAGCTAAAGCTCAGAATAAAGCAGATGCTAAATCTAAGAAGAAGAGCAAGAAGGGAAAGAAGTAACGATGAATATCACAATTAACTGGAGTGCTTTCATTCAAGTGTTAGCTGCCGCTCTTGGCTTTACTACCCTGATAGTTGCTTGCTTTTCGATAGGAGTAAGACTGCTAACTAATGCTCAGAACGTAGCTAGTAAGGCTCGCAAAGGTAACTCCAAGGCCCAGCAGACCGAGTCTTTGAACCTGGTTGGTGCTTACCTAACCTTCGCGATTTGCCTCAGTGCTTTGGCTTACGGCATCTACCTAATAGTGCCGTTCCTACCTCACTAGTCCTCTTCTGAAGTTAAGCCGTCATCCTCGGTCTCGCCTGCTAAAGGCAAGCCGAGGATTTCTGCTGACGAGACGCCTACCTCGAGTTCTTCAACCTTGCTCAATGACTTGCTAACCGCACGGGTTCTAACCCCGGCTTCGCTGACAGTGTTTTGAGCAGTTTCAAGCTGCTTAGCGAGCTTGTCTAGGACAACTGAATACTTATTGAATTCAGTCTTGGCTGCCCCTAGCACCTTCCAAACATCAGAAGCGCTCTTCTCGA
>WLIC01000076.1 GCA_009702405.1 Actinomycetota bacterium | reverse complement strand
TCTGCTCTGCAACAACACGAGCGAGTTCTTCTTTACCCCACTCGTATGTCTCATCAAGGTCAACGCGCTTACCCAGGTATTGAGCACTGAGCAATGCGTATCGCTCGCGACCAATAGCATCTTCAGTGTTACCTGCTGGAAGCAATTCATCTTTAAAGAATGCTGCAAGCTTTGCATAACCTGCAGTTGCAACTTCAGCAGATGATGCTAGCTCAGCTTTTAGAGATGCTGGAAGTTCGCTATCTCCGGCTTGAGCGTTAGCTGCAAACTTTCTGAAGAAACCATCTGGGGTTAGTAGTTGCTCTGCTTGAGTGATAGCAAGTTTGATCTGACGAATAGCTGGAGTGTCATTGTGTTTGATACCTTCGCGCAAGGTTGCGATGTATCCATCAACAGCACCGTCAACTGCTTGCATACGCTTAGAGATGTTTGACCAGTTCTCTTCGGTTGCAGTTGGGCTTAGGTCAAAGATGTCTCTGATGCCCTGAGCAGGAGATGCAATTGGGTTTAGATCTCTTCGCCATAAACCAGAGTCATAGATCTCGCCACTTAGTTTTAGTGTTGAGGTCATAGCTAGCTTGGTTACTTTATCAACGTCATCTTGGATTTCAGTTGCTTCAACTTTTGCAAGCATTTCTTTTTGCAGTTTGTTGAAGTGGGCACCAGCTTCAGGTGTGGTGTCTTCTAGTCTGTCTTCGCCAACCTTGAAACCTGCGTAGGTAGCAAATTCAGGGGATAGGTCAACAAGGGTTTTTACCCATTCTTCACCTAGTAAATCGAGCTTGGATTGTTCACGCGACATTGCGGGTCCTTAATCTTTTGGGAAATAACTTAAGGACAAATCTAGTGGTTTTTAGTCAAGCCCCGGACGGTATTGAGCACGCCATTGACCAACACCTGGTCGCAAGTCATTTCTAAAACGAGTGGTGTTTTGTTTCCAGGATGAAGCTGATTGTTTGACTTGACGCTTAGTAGCGCATACCTGCTCTTGGTGGGTAGCCTGCAGTATCGCTATGACAGCGGCTAACTCAGCAGCAGTTGGGTTGCCCGCGACAACCTTGATGCCTGTCTCGATCGACTCTTCAGGGATCACAGCGGAATGTTTCCATGCTTCTTAGGAGGGGTGGTGGCACGTTTAGTCTTCAGGGCAGCTAGCGCCTTGATAACACTGACACGAGTAGCCGCTGGCTCGATGATGCCATCAAGCTCACCTCGCTCAGCAGCCAAGTATGGGCTAGCAACGTTATAGGTGTATTCAGCAGCTAGCTGAGCACGGACCTTAGCGATATCTTCACCAGCTGCTTCAGCAGCTTTGATCTTGTCTTTGAACAAAATGTTCACAGCACCCTGACCACCCATAACAGCAATCTCAGCTGTTGGCCAAGCAAGGTTGATATCTGCTCCTAGGGCTTTAGAGCCCATAACGATGTATGCGCCTCCATAAGCCTTACGAGTGATTACGGTTACCAGTGGAACAGTTGCTTCAGCGTAGGCATAAATCAACTTAGCTCCACGACGAATAACACCAGCCCATTCCTGATCTGCGCCAGGTAGGTAACCAGGTACGTCAACAAGTGTTAGAACTGGAATGGAGAAAGCATCTGCAAGACGCACGAATCGAGCTGCTTTTTCAGCAGCATCGATGTTTAGAGTTCCAGCTAGAGCACTTGGTTGGTTAGCAACGATTGCAATTGATTGACCAGCAACTCGAGCAAAACCAATAATCACGTTAGGTGCAAAAAGTGGCTGCACTTCTAAGAACTCATGATCATCAACGATTGATTCGATGACAGTAATCATTGAGTAAGGCTGGTTAGGTGAATCAGGAATGATGGTGTTTAGTTCGCGGTCTTCATCTGTGATTTCTAATGCATCTGATGCTTCGTATTGAACTGTTTCACTTAGGTTGTTCTCAGGTAGGTAGCTAAGTAGTGCTCTGGCATAGTCAAGAGCATCTTCTTCATCGCTAGCAAGATAGTGAGCAACACCAGAAGTCTGGTTGTGAGCTAGAGCTCCACCTAGTGCTTCCATCTCAACTTCTTCACCGGTAACAGTCTTGATGACATCAGGGCCGGTCACAAACATGTTTGAAGTCTGGTCAACCATGATGACAAAGTCTGTTAGTGCTGGACCATAAACTGCTCCACCAGCAGCTGGACCCATGATTAGAGAAATCTGTGGGATAACACCCGATGCCATGGTGTGACGTTTGAAGATTTCACCATACTTACCTAAAGCGATAACACCTTCTTGAATACGGGCACCTCCGGAATCCAAGATTCCGATAAGAGGAACACCGGTAGCGATAGCTAGGTCCATAATCTTGATGATCTTGTTTCCAGCAGCTTCACCTAGAGATCCACCAAATATTGTGAAATCTTGAGAGAACAGAGCAACCTGTCGTCCACCAATAGTTCCGATACCGGTAACTACGGCATCACCGTAAGGACGATTCTTCTCCATACCAAAAGCAGTTGAGCGGTGTCTCACGAACTCATCCATCTCAACGAAAGAGCCAGCATCTAAAAGAAGCTCAATGCGCTCACGGGCTGTTTTCTTACCCTTGGCGTGCTGTTTAGCGATGGCTGCCTCGCCACTGGCATAAACAGCCTCGTGGTAGCGGTTGCGTAGGTCTTCTATTTTGCCTGCAGTTGTTGCTAGGTCAGGCTTATTGTTCTCTGTCAACGCTCTTATCTCCAATTGAAAGTTTGCTGAGTTTGTTCAACTCTATCCAAGTGCTGTCGGTTGGAGGGTTTAGCCTAGGGCTATGGAACTCCACGCAAGCGCTCAATTCGCCTCCAGGCTTGAATATCTGCCTGAAACAGGCTCAACTAACACCGATTTACTGGCTTTAGCCGTCAACAGCCCAGAACTATGGGGAGACTTCTCAGTCTTACTTACCGATAACCAAACAGCTGGCAGGGGAAGGTTAGATCGCGAATGGGTAACCCAACCAGGTTCTGCTCTAGCTGTTTCAGTTTTACTAAGGCCAGTTTCCTTTGGAATAGAGAAGTTTGGCTGGCTGCCACTCTTAGCTGGCTTAGCAATGCAGCGAGCAGTTGCCAGTTTGGTTGAAGATGCTGAGGTTAGTTTGAAATGGCCGAACGATGTTTTGGTAGCGGGGGAGAAGATCTCAGGTTTATTGGCTGAAGTTTTACCAGACGGTAAAGGTGTAGTTATCGGAGCTGGCCTGAATCTAAATCAAAGCAAAGATGAACTGCCAATTGAAACTGCTACCTCACTTAGGTTGCACGGTGTTCAAGGTTTTGAACTTGACAATGTCTTGGTTCGTTATCTTGCTTCCTTCAAGAGACTTTATGAAGAATTCTCAGATGCCAAAGGCAACGCCGAAGAGTCAGGTTTACACGAAGCAATCCTGGATGCTTCATCAACTATCGGAGCCAAAGTGCTAGTCATGCTTCCGGATGGTTCTGACTTCTCCGGAACAGGCGCTGGTCTCGATCACGACGGCAGGTTGCTTGTTGCTTTATCTGATCCAGTGGAGATTCGTGCCGTTGCTGCAGGTGACATTAAACACTTGCGACAATAGTTCTTGTGTCCCAGACCTCCTTTAGCGAACAAGAGCTAGTTTTCATTAGAAAGCATGGCTCAGCTTTAGTGCTGCCTGTTCTAATTCTTGGTTTAGATGCAGCTCTATTCTTTTTTGTTGATGGTCGTCTTACCGAGCAACTGCATCATCAACTATTACTCTCAGGTGTTTTACTAGTTGCTTTATTGTTTTGGTTATTGCCAGCCATTCGGTTCTTCACCAACCGAATTGAAATAACAAGTAATCGAGTGATCATTCATCGAGGTTTGACAGGTAACAAGACAGAAGAAGTTCCCTGGGGTGAAATTACTGGAGTGAGCATCTCTCGAGGTTTTGGATCTTGGATTAAAGGTGCGGGAGATATTCACCTACACAGAGAATTTGGCCAGGATGCAATCTTGCACCGTGTGCCAAGGGCTAAGAAGCTCTCTAGGGAATTTGAGAGTTATTTATCCAGCCGAGCTAAGCGTGGGACAATAGAGCGTGGCTAGAACAATAGGTGTTATCGGTGGCGGACAGCTTGCTCGTATGATGATTGCACCTGCCAGAGAGCTAGGTCTTGAGATAAAGGTTTTAGCTGAAACCGAAGGATCTCCTGCTCAGCTAGCAGCCACCCAGGTTGGCGACTATAAAGACTTAGACACAGTCAGAGAATTTGCTAAGACCGTTGATGTTCTCACCTTCGATCACGAACATGTTCCACTTGATGTTCTAGAGACTCTAGAAGCAGAAGGTTTCAAGTTTGAACCTTCCTCTAAAGCATTGCGTTTTGCTCAGAACAAATTAGACATGCGTAAGCGCTTAGCGGAGTTAGGTGTTCCAATCCCGGATTGGGCTGAAGTGAATTCCCCTGCAGATTTGGATGTATTCATAGCAAGTCATGGATCAGTAGCAATATTGAAGACTCCGACCGGAGGTTATGACGGTAAAGGTGTTCGAGTTGTTCGTTCAAGTGCAGATGCAGCGGACTGGCTAGCTTTAGGGAAACCATTGTTGGTTGAAGAAAAAGTTGATTTTGTTCGTGAGCTTGCTCAACTCTCAGCTAGAAACCGTTCAGGTGAATGGAAGCCCTGGCACACCGTTCAAACAATTCAACGTGATGGTGTTT
>WLIC01000075.1 GCA_009702405.1 Actinomycetota bacterium | reverse complement strand
GCATAGCCATCTGAAGATTCCATCTTCTCGGCAACTTCAACAGCAAGGTAAGTTCCACCAATTGATTTAACCTGGTCGGCTACCTCTGGTCTTGGATCTGTTGCTCTAACAATTGAGCCAAGTGAAGAAGCTGCACCGATGGCTGCAAGACCTGCAACACCAGCACCTGCAACAAGAACCTTTGCTGGTGGAACTTTTCCAGCTGCTGTTACCTGACCGGTAAAGAAACGACCGAACTCATGTGCTGCTTCAATAACTGCTCGGTAACCTGCAATGTTAGCCATTGAGCTAAGCACGTCCATTGACTGTGCTCGAGAGATTCTAGGAACTGCATCAAGAGCTAGGGCAGTGATGCCTCTGGTTGCAAGTGATTCAATAAGTTCTGGACGTAAAGATGGAGTCATTAGGCTTACGACGATTGCGTTGTCACTTAACTTTGCAATCTCTTCGGTAGTTGGCGCTGCTACCTTCAAGACAACCTGGCTGGAAAGGGCTTCTTCGTTAGATCCGATAGTTGCTCCAGCTTGAATGTATGCAGAGTCTGGGAAGGTTGACAGGGTTCCAGCACCAGATTCAACTACTACCTGATAGCCAAGATCAATAATGGACTTGACGGTAGTTGGGGTAGCGGAGACTCGAGTTTCACCAGCTATTTCTTTGATTACGCCTATTTTCATCATGCATCAATCTTGCCTTATATAGAGGGTTGTCAAAGTAGGCTTTGGTCATGAAGGCATTCAGAAGGTTCATGTTTAGGGCTTTATTAGCCGGAATTTTGGCTTTTCTTATAGTTCCGTTCCTTATTCCGTTCAATTCCTCAGGAACCCTCACAGCCGCTCAGGCAGCACCAGGAGCTGAGTTTGTCCAGCTGAATGACCTAAGCGTCAGGGTGGAGAGAACTGCCTATTCAGGTAACTGTGGTTGCAAGGCACCGCTAATTGTTCTGATGCACGGCTTTGGGGCAAGCACATACAGCTGGCGTCATGTCCAAGAACCTTTGAGCGAGCTAGGCGAAGTTATCTCCTATGACAGACCTGGTTTTGGATTCACTGAACGCAAGAGCTCTTGGGAGGGAACCAACCCTTACGGTTTTGAAGGCAACTTCCAAATACTTGACGATCTGATTGCCAAGTTCGGCGAGGGCAGAAAGATTGTTTTGGTTGGTCATTCAGCAGGAGGGCAACTAGCTGCTGAATTCACCAGACTAAATCCAACTAAAGTGTCAGCTTTGATCCTTGTTGATGCAGCGATTCTCACTACCGGTGGAGGCTCTAACGGTTTTGGTTGGTTCTTTGCTTTGCCTCAGATGCAGAAGATTGGTCCAATCTTGGTAAGCAGCATTGCCACCTCAGGAGATGACTTACTTCGCAAGAGTTACTACGACAAGAAGAAACTAACCCAAGATGTTTACGACGGCTATCACCAGCCACTAAAGATCAAAGGCTGGGAGCAAGCTTTCTGGTTCTTCTCAACTGCACCTAGAGAAAATCAATTAAAAGAAAACCTCTCAAGTTTGAATCTTCCAACCTTAGTAATCACAGGTAAATATGATGCAGTTGTTCCAGCCAAGGACGCACCTATCTTGCATAAGAAGATAGCCAACTCATCTTTGGAGATAATTCCTAAAACAACTCACTTACCGCAAGAAGAACAGCCAAAGTTATTTATGAATGCAGTTCTGAAACACTGGAAAGAACTAGCTAAGAACTAGAATCTAGAGAGTATTCAGTTGTTGACTTTTATATTGGGGGATAAGACATGTTTTTAGATAGCTTGGTTATTCTTGGGCAAGCATTTTCAATCACATTACCTATTTTGATTTCAGGTTTATTCTTTATTGCCAGCATGAAATTACGTTGGCTTACATCTCTAAATAAACCAATTGACTTTGGACTAACGCTTGGCAAAGCACCGCTATTTGGTCCTAATAAGAATTGGCGGGGAGCTTTCTTCTATATCTTTGGCGGAACACTAGTAACAGTCCTGCTGCACTTAGCCCAACCTAGCCAACCTTGGATATCTGTTGTATTTAGCAATGACCCTTATTTGCTTGGGCTGTTAGCTTGCTCGGCTTATGTCTTAGGTGAGCTAATCAACAGCTTTATCAAACGAAGACTCAGGATTGCACCTGGTAGTCAAGGAAATCTCATCCAGCGCTTCTTTGATAACACCGATGGTGCTCTTGCTATGGGCTTTGTTCTTATCTTCGGTTACGGAATGCAGCTAAGTCTGCTGTTGATATCTTTTGCAATCTCACTGGTAATCCATGCCTCAACTGATGTGTTAATGCGCAGGCTGAAGCTAAAGAGCAAGTAGCAGTAGGGCTGTTGCAACTGGAACAGTTGCGTTATCGGAGCCTACTGGTGAGAATCGTTCCACCAAAGTAACTATCAGCGCGCAAGCAAATATTTGTCCCAACTCAAGATGCGTGTTCTCTATGAGTAAAAGAAACGCTATGACGAAGAAGACAAGAGATCCTTGGATGACTTTTCTTTCCTTCTTCAACATGTCACTTGTGAGACCTGCAAAGCTATCAGCGAAGGTCATAATGAACATGCTAGGAATGAAGATTTCAGGCTTGCCCTGGCTGATTGCATAAGTAATCAGTGTGCCCAATGGCAAGAAAACTTCTCCGTAGGTTTTTCTCTTCACTCCATGGATAGAGGTGAACCAATTCAGTCTTTGAGAAATGGTCATTACTACTAGAGAGATAAAGATCAAAGATAGGAACCAGGCTGCCGGCAGCAAGAAGTAATCGAGAACTGTGTAAATGCCAGAGAAGATATGGATAACTCTTCTAGTGATATCTGATGATATGTCTAGTTTTCTTCTAGCCAGTTCAATCAGCAAGACAACCGCAAGGTAAAGAGCCGAGAGCCCTACAGCTAATAGAAATGTGTCCATCTCAACGCCTCCCAACGATGGCATAACTAGGTTTACTGTGTTTTAGTCTCTTGTTGATTGACTTACGACTTGCAGAGTTCAACCGCTTGGTCAGAAACTTACCGTTACTTCTAAGAATTGCTCCAAAGAGAGTAGTTTCCTTAGCCTGCCAAGCACTCTTCACGTATCTGATGAGCGCTTGGTCATAGGTTGCTAAAAGGTAGTTATCTTTACGAGCTGCTACTAGCTGCATCAAAGTATTGAACGCCTCTGGTGAGCGGTATTCAGGCTTGAGATAAACCATGCCAATTTCACTTAAGTTTTTGGTCAGTTTTTCAATTGCAGCCCAACCAATTAGTTTCTGCTCTTCATACACCAGAGCTAAAGTCTCTGCTTTTGCAAGCTCTGTCAATCGTTCAATGCTTCTAGGCGTTAGTTCAGCTTGGGCTGAAGACACTTCAAATATCTCTTTGACAATAATTGGTATCTTTGCTGAAGCTATTTTGAACGTGGCGGTTATAGCCATATCAGTGCGCCTAAACCTATAACAATTGAAACTGGAATCCAGAAGATCAGAACTCCGGTCTTACGGGTCCTTATTTGAGATAGCTGACCGATTGATAGTGCAATTAGAACAAATGCAACTAACCAGTCTGAGTAAGGCCATGAGGTAATAGGGAGTACTTTCTCAGCAACAAATATCAGCAGTGTTGCAAGGCTTAGGTGGCAGGTAACTATTCCTCGGTAATAGAGACGGTCGCCTTCGGCTGCATATCCTTGAATGTTGAATGAAACTAGACGAAGAACACCAAAGGCGAGGATAAAGAATCCGGTTACTAAACCAAGAGCATTTGGTAGTAAGACCTGCGAGGTGACAAGGGCTGCAAGTAATGAGTAGTTGATTAGATCAACCATGGAATCTAGTTGTCTACCAAACTCAGACGCTTTACCTAGTTTTCTAGCTAGGAAGCCATCCAAGGTATCTAGTTGGAAGGCAATTGAAGCTAGCACTATCGATAACTTTGTCTCTTGGTTGAGAAGAAATGCAATCGCAGCCCAGGAAGCTAGCAAAGAGGCAAGGGACACCAGTCCCGCCCAACCAATGGTGCTAATAAGTGTCTTATACCGATTCATGTCTAATCATCCCCGTGTTTCCATTGATGGTGACAAGGTCACCAGTTTTTAGATCTTTGGTGGCATTAGGAGCTGCCACGATAGCTGGGATACCAATCTCTCTGGCAATAATTGCTGCGTGAGATAACGCATTACCTCGTTCTGCAACGATGCCAGCAGCTTGGGTAAACAACAGTGTCCAGCCTGGGTCTATGTAATGAACTACTAAGACTTTGCCTCTGACATCAACTGATGCATCAAATTCTTTAACAACAATTACTTCAGCTGTTATTTCACCTGGCGCAACACCTTTACCGGAGATGTTGCCATCTTGGGAGGCAGGTTCAATGTTGACCTGATGCTTACCAGCGATACGACCGGTGCCATGAACAGCAAGTGCTTTATCCAGCTGCTCATACTTTTCAAACTGCATCTTGCGAAGAGCAACAATAGTTTTACCATCCTGAATCGGGGCATGGCTATTTACTAGTTCATCGACTTCAGTATCGGTCAGCCAATAGATATCTCTGGCTTCAGCAAGTATGCCCTCAGCCACGAAAGCATCGCCGATAGCGTCGAATGCTTTGCGGGAGAGGTTAAATGTTTGAGCTCTATTGAAGCGGAAGCGTTCACGCCAGTCAATCGCTTTTCTGGTGTTCTTAGCGATGTAAAGAATCAGTGGTCGCAAAAGCGGCG
>WLIC01000074.1 GCA_009702405.1 Actinomycetota bacterium | reverse complement strand
TAGATGCGCTCGATCTTGAGCCCTTTACGCCCCTGACTAGCTGCACCGGCGTCGGTGTAAGCCGATGTATCGGTCATTTGTTGCCTTTCTTTCGTTTTTAACTTTTATGTTTTGTGATCGCCTTCGGTTAAACCGACTGCGAAACCTGGTTTTCGCGCTCAACTTTGAGCACTGCTATTGCTGCTTCGAAATCCTCAAGTGTTTCCCAACCCTGGTAAACACTGGCAAATCTCATGAAAGCCACCTCATCGAGCTTCCTAAGTGGCTCAAGGATGGCTAAACCAACCTCTTGAGCCTCAACTTGGGCTGCTCCGGTAGCTCTGATGGTCTCTTCGACCGTTTGAGCCAACATTGCTAGATCTGACTCGGTAACGGGCCTTCCCTGACAAGCTTTTCTGACACCATTTGCGATTTTGTCGCGGCTAAATGGCTCAGTTGTGCCCCCTCTTTTTACTACTGAAAGGCTTGAAGTCTCAGTAGTTGAAAAGCGAGCTCCGCACTCTGGGCACTGTCTGCGGCGACGAATCGAAGATCCATCGTCTGAAGTCCTAGAATCCATAACCCTGGAGTCTTCATAGCGACAAAATGGACAGTGCATGCTGACTCCTTTCGGGTTATTTCACGATAATTTCACTCAAGAGAAATCAACTATACACACAAGATGTGGTGATATTTCACTTCTCCGTCCCTATATCTTGTGGTTTCATCGCCTTTGAAGCAAATTATCTTTGTTGTCGGCGTGTTGCCTATAAACACGCGGATTTTGCTCTGCAAACCATAACCTTCAACCAAAGATTTAACCTTTCTGTTATCAACTAAACAGAAAGATTGTTCTTAGAAACGAACGCGGATCGCATCTCCATGGGCTTGTAAACCCTCTGAATCAGCGATAGAGACAACATTATTTGCCACCTCTGACAAGGCTGATTTGCTGTATTTGATGACCTGTTGAGGCCTTAGAAACGTGTGAACGCCTAATCCTGAGCCAAATCTGGCTTGCCCCCCCGTAGGAAGCACGTGATTAGACCCTGCCAAGTAATCTCCCAAAGAAACTGGCGAGAAATCCCCAACAAAAATTGCACCGGCATTACTGATTTGACCTAAAAGTTGATCATTTGAGCCTGTTTGCAGCTCCAAGTGCTCAGTGGCATAGAAATCGGCTATTTGAGCAGCTTGATTTAGGTCAGAAACTAGAACAATGGCGCTCTGTTGGCCTGAAAGAGCCGCTAAAACCCTAGCTTTATTGCTGGTTTCAGCCACTTGACTAGCCATAGCGGACCTTACCTGTTCAGCAAATTCCAACGAATCGGTAAGCAAAACGGCGGCAGCGAATTCGTCGTGTTCAGCCTGAGAAATCAGATCTGCAGCAACAAAGTCAGGATTAGCACTGGAATCGGCAATGACCATCACTTCGGTTGGCCCAGCCTCAGAATCTATGGCTATAACTCCCCTAAGAAGCCTCTTAGCAGCCGCCACGTATAGATTTCCTGGTCCAGTAACCAAATTCACCGGTTCTAGCCCTATTTCTGGAATCCCGAAGGCAAAGGCGATAACTGCAGCCGGACCGCCAATCACATAAACGTCTTCGACTCCCAATAGAGCTGCTGTTGCCAAAACTGTTGGGTGAGCCCTACCCCCGAACTCCTTCTGGCCAGGTGTAGCGATAGCAAGCTTTTTGACCCCAGCTACCTGAGCTGGAACCACATTCATGATCACACTCGATGGATAAACCGCTTTACCACCAGGGACATACAAACCAACCGAGTCAATCGGTTGATATCTCTGTTGAACTTGAGCTCCATCGGCTAGCTCAGCTGTAAAAGACTTTGGTTTTGCCTGTTCAGTTACTTTGCGAACTCGCTCAATTGCGATCTCTAGAGAAGTTCGAAGGCTTGGTTCTAGTGAATTGAGAGCATTGGCAAGTTCTTCGGAAGTGACTTTGATTGGGTTGATGTCAATGCCATCAAATTTTTTAGCTATCGAGACAAGAGCTTCTGCGCCTTCGGTTCTGATTTGTTCAACCAGCGGGCGAATCTCCTCGAGCGCTGAATCGATATCGATTGCCGCTCGTGGCAACTCTTTGCTTACGAGTTCAGCAGAAATAACATGACCGCTGAGATCAAGTAATCGAATGAGTTCTGCCATGTTTGTTCCTGCCATTTTTATCCATTTTAGGTGAATAAGTTACTGCTACTGGTTTAGTTGCAGCAAAGGTAAGTTAGCCTTGGTTTGAACTTAGAAGAAAGTTATATCGTGCAAGAGATCATTGATCCAACCGAGAGCCTAAAACAAGCATTCAGAAGACATGCTTCTGGTGTCTGTGTAATCACTCTCAACGATGCTGCAGGAAGCCCTGTCGGCTTCACTGCCACTTCAGTTACCTCTTTGGGGTCTGAGCCTGCTCTAGCAACTTTCAACGTTGCTAGAGGCGCAAGTAGCTGGCCGGCACTTAGTTCTGCTGAGTTCGTAGCAATTCAAATGCTGAACGAAGGTTCACTTGAATTAGCCAAGAAAATGTCTCAAGATCACACCAAAAGATTCTTGGACGATGACTGGTTTGTGGAACCAACCACAAAACTTCCAATCTTCAATCAGGTTAACGCTGTGCTCATTTGCAAAGTGCGAGAACGTCACGAAGTTGAAGCAAACGCCGTGATTGTGGTTGAGATAGTTAGCGGCTTACTGGCCGAAGAGCTCCCCAGCTTGCTCTACCACCACAGAGGCTACGTCGTCCCCGGCGAGCGCCAGAGCTAAATCTTCTTGAGGTGCAGGAAGTGCATCGAGAGCACTTGTGCCAAAGTGTTGCTTGATTTCAGAAATCAAAGGATCGCTCACAAAAACCTTGTGCTTGAGGCGATAAGGCGTTGAGCCATCAGTAGTTCTAAGTAACAGCTGCACTTCTGTTTGGCCTGGGTAACGGGTAAATATTTTGTCAAGCAATTCAATATTCGCCTTTGTTGCTAAGTGCTCAGCAATAACTACTTTCAATGGTCCAGCAAATCTTGAATCTTCTTTTTCTAGAACAGCAATTTCATTCACATTCATAGCGAAGCCATCGTCCCTAGGACGCATTCTTCCTCTGACCGCAACAATCGAATCTACGTTTAACTTAGAAAGATTCTCTTGATAGGTCTTACTAAAAATCATCAGAGTAATCTCTGCATCAAGATCCTCGATAGTGACATTGGCATAAATATTTCCAGATGATCTTGCGGTCTTTACCTCAATGTTGGTTATCAATCCAGCTAATGTTACTGGCTCTGCATCAACAAAGTTTTTACGTTCATTGAATGAGGCAATGGTTTCCGTCGCACTTGATCTAAGTCTGCTTTCAGCTCCTTGTAGTGGATGAGCACTCACATAAAGACCTAGCATCTCTCGCTCAAGGCTCAGCAGCTGTCGCTGTGGCCATTCCGCAAGGTTTGCAATCTTGTGATTGGTTTCATCACTTTCAAAATCATCAAATAGATCTGCGTCTCCTGTTGACTTAGATTTCTTAGCCTTAAGTTCTGCTTCTATGATCTGCTCATGAGCTTCAAATAAAGCTCTGCGAGTAACGCCAAAGGAATCAAATGCCCCAGCTTTGATTAGCGACTCGATAACTTTCTTAGTGCACACAGAAGCTGGAACTTTAGAAACAAAATCTTGGAAAGATTCGAATCTGCCCTTAGCTTCTCGAGTTGCAACTATTTCTTGAACAACTCCAAGCCCCACATTTCTAACCGCTTCAAGGCCGAACCTGATGTCTTTACCAACTGCTCGGAAATCTGCAATCGAGTCATTCACATCAGGAGCTAACACCTGGATACCAGCTCTTCTTGCCTCACTTAGATAAACACTTAGCCGATCTCTGGAACTTCGAACAGAAGTTAGCAGTGCTGCCATGTATTCCTGAGGGAAGTTTGCCTTCATGTATGCAGTCCAATAAGAAAGCACGCCGTAGGCAGCACTGTGTGCTTTGTTGAAGGCATAGTCAGCAAATGGAAGCAGAGTTTCCCAGAGCTTGTTGATGGCATCATCAACATAGCCGTTTTGTTTCATACCGGCAGAGAAGTTAGCGAACTGAGCATCCAGTTCATCTTTCTTCTTCTTACCCATAGCTCGACGTAACTCATCTGCTTGAGAGAGACTGAAGTTCGCTACTTTCTGAGCAACCGCCATGACCTGCTCTTGGTAAACGATCAAACCATATGTCGGATCAAGCACCTCTGCTAAAGGCTGTTCTAGTGAAGGGTGGATTGGTTCATTCTTCTCTTTGCCATTTTTACGCTGAGCATAAGAAGTATGAGAACCCATACCCATAGGTCCTGGTCGATACAAAGCAATAGCAGCGGAGATGTGTTCGAACTTGGTTGGCTTTAGTAGCCTCAACAGCGAACGCATTTGGCCACCATCGAGCTGGAAGACACCTAGAGTGTCTCCTCTGGAGAGCATCTCGTAAGTTGTTTCATCGCCATCTAAATCAAGATCTTCCAAAACAACAGTTATTCCTCGGTTCGATTGAGCGTTCTCAATTGCTTTATCCAAAACAGTCAAGTTACGAAGACCTAGGAAGTCCATCTTCACAAGTCCGAGTTCTTCACACGGATGCTGAGCGAAAGCTGTGATCACAGCACCGTCATCATCCCGTCGAATAACTGGAATCACGTCCAACAAAGGTTCTGCAGACATGATTACACCAGCAGCATGCACGCTGGTCTGACGTTTCAGACCTTCT
>WLIC01000073.1 GCA_009702405.1 Actinomycetota bacterium | reverse complement strand
TTGCTGTTCTGAGAAGTGGTGGAGCACGAATCGATATCGCTAAACCAATATCTGAAGTAAGCCTCAATACAGAATGGGGGCTATTGAGATTTCACTGCGTGCTAGGTGGAGAGTGTTCCAAGAACACCGAGATTTCTATAAGAAGACACTCAGCTAAACACTTCACTCTTGAAGATCTTGTTACCAGTGAATTTGTTTCTCAAGAGCAAGCTGCGCAGCTTAGACAAATCCTGATAGCTAAAGAGAACTTTGTAATTGTTGGCGGAACTGGTTCAGGTAAAACAACTTTGCTTAGAGCTCTAATGAATGTATGTTCGGCTGAGCGAATAATCAGTATTGAAGATGCACCTGAACTTGAACTAGTCGGAAATGCTGTTGCACTAAAAACTAGAGAAGCAAACCATGAAGGAGTTGGCTCTATTTCAACTAGCTCCCTGGTGCGAGAAGCGCTACGTATGCGACCTGACCGCCTTGTTATTGGTGAGGTTCGAGGTGTTGAGATGCTCACCCTATTACAAGCTCTAAATACTGGGCACTCTGGTGCTGGCTTTACTCTGCATGCGAACTCTATTTCTGAAGCAGTGCCAAGAATGCTAGCCATCCTTGCTGTTAGTGGCATGCAGCCTGCGTTAGCAAGAGTTCTTATCTCAGCTTCTGTTCATTGGGTTATTGAAGTTAAACGAACGATAACCGGTAGGGAAGTAGTGGGGATAGCACGAATGGTTATAGAGCATGAGTGATGCTTTGACGCTAACTAAGTTTGCTGGCTTACTTCGTTCAGGGGTTGATCTTGACAAAGCCATACATCACATTGGTGGAATCCCTAATGATGCTTCTGGGCTGCGTTATCTCTTAGAGGTTGCTCGAGATGCTGGATCTAAAGTGGCTTATGAGATTGATGTTGTCGCGGACCTGTTCATGTTTAAAGAGAGATCTTTGCAAAGGATAGCGGTGGCTCACGCTGGCCCTAAGGCAAGTGCAAGATTAGTTATCTGGCTTCCGTTACTAACTTTGGGTTTAGCGCAACTTGTTGGCATGAACATCTTGGAGGCAATAACTACTAAACCAATAATGCTTTTGAGTTTAGGTTTTGGTTTATTACTACTTCTACTAGCAAAGATACTTAGTGCTCGACTAATCAAGCGAGCAAAACCAGTAGATAGTGCAATTGGTTTTTATCTCATGGGGGTTGCCTTGGAAAGTTCCGGCGGAGCTAGTTTGAACCAGGCGCAGAACAGGGCAACGGATATATACCTCAGCGTATTTGGGTCAAACCCATCGAATGAAGAACTAACCGCGATGGCTCAGGTTGCCTTATTGGTTGAAGAAACGGGAGCAAGGGTAGGGGATTTGCTCCGAAGGCAAGCAGAACAACTTCAACGAGAAGCATTGGTGGCTGCCGAAATAAAAATAGAGAAACTTAGTGTTCGCCTGATGGTGCCATTGGGCTTGGCAGTTTTGCCAGCTTTTTTATTTATGACAGTTATTCCTCTGATGGTTTCCATGCTGGGACCTAAATGAAAGTGAGAAGCAATGAAAGAACTCCTATTGGCAGAAGATGGAGCAACAACAGCCGAATACGTAATCATCACCCTGGCTGCGGTTGGTTTTGCCGGGCTGTTACTTACCATCCTGAAAAGCGAGGAGGTAAGGGCAATGTTGCTAGATCTAATCCGGTCAGCGCTAACAGTTCAGAGTTAGGCTCAGTAACTGCAGAATTCGCACTAATTCTGCCTGCTGTCTTATTGATTTTGGTCTTCTCACTTTCGGCTTTAGCGATGCAGTCAAACCGAATGGCTCTAATAGAGCTAGCAGCTGAAGGTGCCAGGGCATTAGCTAGAGGTGAAACCGAGGAAGTTCTAGAGACCTTGATTCAGGATCGAGCTCTAACCCCTCAACCTCAAACAAAACTCGAATACGAGTCATTTTCAATCTGTTTAGTGCTTAGCCAAAACATCAAATTACCTATTTTGGGGAACTTTATAGATTTTCCAGTGTTGGAGAGACAATGTGCCAGAAAGTCTGGTCTATGAGGCTTTTTAGTGATCAAGGAGCAGGCTCAGTACTGGGTTTTGGAATTATTTTCTTGGTCTTGGGAATAATGACCCTAGGTTTGGGGGTTAGTGCTCAGAGCCTTGCAATAGCTAGGCTTCAGACCCAGACGGATAGCGCAGTATTGGCTGCTGACGACGTTTTACGGGGTTTAGCCATCGGTTATCCCTGTGAAACGGCTGAGCAGATTGTGCAAGAATTTGGCGGGACACTAGAGACATGCCATATAGTCAGTTCTGACATCTATATAAGTGTGCGTCAGCAAGTTATGGGTATAGTTCATAGGGTTCATGCTCGGGCAGCTCCGGGTTTGAGTTCTACAAGGTAGGAGATTTAGTGTCAGCAGGTTCAAAGCTCGTCATCGTAGAGTCACCAGCGAAGGCTAAGACCATTGCCAAGTATCTTGGCGATGAGTTCCGTGTACTCGCCTCTGTCGGTCACATCCGCGATCTAATTGACCTAAAGGATCTACCTCCTGAGCTAAAGAAGCAGGGCACAATCGGCAAGTTCTCGATTGATGTCGAAGATGACTTCAAGCCTTACTATGCAATTTCAGCTGGTAAGAACAAGACAGTTTCTGAACTAAAGGCAGCTCTAAAAGATGCAGATGAACTTTTCCTCGCAACGGATGAGGACCGTGAGGGTGAGGCTATTGCCTGGCATCTTCTAGATGTCCTAAAGCCTAAGGTTCCAGTGCACCGCATGGTGTTCCATGAAATCACCAAGGAAGCCATCCAGGCTGCTGTGGCTAACACCAGAGCTATCGATGACAACTTGGTTCAGGCTCAGGAAACCAGACGAGTTGTTGACCGTCTATACGGCTATGAGATTTCACCGGTGCTTTGGAGAAAGATTGCCAGAGGACTAAGTGCTGGCCGTGTTCAGTCTCCAGCTGTTCGACTAATTGTTGAACGTGAACGTGAGCGCATGGCTTTCGTATCGGCTGCATACTTCGACATCAAGGCAATCTTCGATACCAAGATTGCTGGTGAACCTAAGTTCGAAGCAAAACTTCACACATACAACAGTCAGCGCATTGCAACCGGAGATTCATTCAATGACAAGGGTGAGCTAACCGCTCAGGTGTTATTACTTGATGAAGAGAAGGCAACTTCTCTAGCTGATGCAGTTAGATCTCCTAATGTTCCGATCGAAGTTATTTCTGTTGAAGCAAAGCCTTCGACTAGAAGACCTGCTGCTCCGTTCACAACTTCAACTTTGCAACAGGAAGCTTCTAGAAAACTTCGCATGTCAGCAAAACAGACAATGGATGTTGCTCAGTCTCTCTACCAAGAGGGTTACATCACTTATATGAGAACTGACTCACCAACTCTTTCTACTCAGGCTATTACTGCCGCGAGATCTCAGGCTAAAGAAATGTTTGGCGAGGAATATGTTTCACCTGCACCTCGCGTATACCAAGGTAAGAACAAGAACGCTCAAGAGGCGCACGAAGCTATTCGTCCAGCTGGTGAAGTATTTAGAAAACCAAGCGAAGTTGCATCAGAATTGCATGGCCGTGCGTTTGAACTTTATGACTTGATCTGGAAGAGAACTATTGCCAGCCAGATGCAAGATGCCAAGGTTTCAACAACTACCGCCAAGATAGCTGTATTCCCGCTACCTAACAATGACAGAGCAGAGTTCACCGCCAGTGGAACTGTGGTGACCTTCAGAGGTTTCATGGCTGCTTATGAGGAAAGCCAAGATGAGCCACGCAATGAAGATGAAGCTGAAGAACAAGAGAGCAAACTTCCTAATCTTGAGACTGGTCAGAAACTTGAAGCTGTTGAAGTAACAGCTAAGAACCACCAGACTTCACCTCCACCTCGTTACACAGAAGCTAGCTTGGTTAAAGCTCTAGAAGAAGATGGCATTGGTCGTCCTTCAACATATGCAGCAATCATTAGCAACATTTTGAATAAGGGCTACGTGATCAAACGTGGTCAAGCACTGGTTCCTGAGTGGATTGCTTTCACAGTCATTCGTTTCCTTGAAGAGAACGTTTCAAGACTTGTTGACTACGCATTCACCGCTCGCATGGAAGAAGACCTTGACGAAATTGCTAATGGCAAGATTGAACGAAGCGCATGGTTGAAGCAGTTCTATTTCGGTGCAGGGGATAACCCAGGACTTCACAGCATCGTTGAGAACATTGGAGATATCGACCCTAAGGCTTTGAACTCGCTAGATCTAGGCGATGGCATAACCCTTAGAACCGGTAAGTTCGGTCCTTATCTAGAGATCTATATCGAACCTAATGCTGAAGGTGCAGACGAGAATGGTCGTCGCATTATCAACATTCCAGAAGGTCTAGCTCCTGATGAACTTACTCTTGCTAAAGCTCACGAGCTAATTGAAGCTCCTATTTTGCAAGACAGAATCTTGGGTCAAGACCCAGCAACAGGACACAACATCTTGTTCAAAGATGGTCGCTATGGTCCTTATGTTCTAATCGATGACCCAGATGCAAAAAAGCCTAAGACCGCTTCATTGTTCAAAACTATGTCTGCAGAATCGATTGATTTAGAGATCGCACTCAAGTTACTTTCTCTTCCTCGAGTGATTGGTCAAGATCCAGAAACTGGCATCGACATAACTGCTCAGAACGGTAAGTTCGGACCATACATGCTCAAAGGTAAAGAATCTAGAAGCCTGCAAGCCGAAGATCAGATCTTTGATCTTGATTTA
>WLIC01000072.1 GCA_009702405.1 Actinomycetota bacterium | reverse complement strand
TACCCAACCAGGTAACACACCAAGGCTCGTTGATGGTAATCCAGTTAGCAACACGGTCACCGAAAGATTCAGCAGCCAGCGTTGCGTAATCAGCAAACTGACCAACGATATCTCTGTTAGCCCAACCACCTTTATCTTGCAATGACTGCGGTAAATCCCAGTGATACAAAGTTGCAGTTGGTTGAATTCCAGCTTCTAGTAACGTATCGATAAGACGGTCATAGAAATCGATTCCGTGCTTACCAGCAGCGCCTGTTCCGCCAGGAATAATTCTTGGCCAAGCTAGTGAGAAACGGTAAGACTGAATACCAAGATCTTTCATGATCTGGATATCTTCTTGGTAGCGGTGGTAGTGATCACAGGCAACGTCACCGTTGTCTGCGTTGACTACCTTGCCAGGAGTCTTAGAGAAAGTGTCCCAGATGCTTGGTGTTCTTCCACCATCGGCAAATGCACCTTCGATTTGGTAAGAAGCGGTAGCGGTACCCCAGTTGAAATCTTCAGGAAAACTCATGATTAACCCTTCACTGCTCCATCCATAACACCGCGAACAAGTCTGCGACCAACAAAGATGAATAGAACAAGTAGCGGAGCTGTTGAAAGGAATGCTCCACCCATGTTCAATGCGTAGTCAATTGCATAACTACTCTTTAGTTGGTTCACAGCAACCTGTGCTGTGAAGTTCTCAGGTGTGTTCAAAACAAGTAGTGGCCATAGGAAGTCGTTCCAAGTTGCAAGGAATGAGAACAAACCAAGCACGAAGCTGCTCTGTCGAATGATTGGAAGAACGATTGACCAGTAAGCACGGAACACACCGGCACCATCAATAGAAGCTGATTCCAAAAGTTCGTTAGGAACCTGAGCATCGATAACCTGACGCATCCAGAAAACACCGAACGCTGTTACCAGTGCAGGAACAATCAACGCAAGCAATGTGTCAATCCAGCCAGCCCAACCAACAAGCATGAACAAAGGAATGATTCCGAGCTGGCTAGGAAGCATCATGGTCAAGATAACAAAGAGCACCATGTATCGCTGACCACGGAAGTTCAACTTAGCAAAAGCAAAACCTGCGATAGCTGAGAAGAACACCTGAGCCAAAGCAACAATGGTTCCAACATAAACAGTGTTTAGTAGTGCCTGGTTGAACTGAGGTAGCACTTCATAAACGTGACTGATCACTGTGAAGAAGCGAGGACCAGGAACAAGTGTTGGTGGAATCTTGCTGATCTCATCTGTTCCGTTAGATGCAACGATGAACATCCAGTAGAAAGGGAAGACAGAAAGGAAGGTGACTAGAACCAGAGCGAAGTAACCCATGAATGACATCTTCTGCCATTTAGGTGTCTTGTTCTTTGGTGGACGAGGCAAGGTCTGCTCTTTAGCTACTGCGTTGCTCATTTGCCATCACCTGCCAACTTACGAGTAATGAAGAAGTTGATGATTGAAACAATCGCAACGATGAAAGTAATCATGATTCCAACTGCAGCTGCGTAGCCCCACTTGTATGCCACGAATGCTTGATCGAATAGGAACAGAGTCAAAGTTGAGAACTGACCTGAGTCTCCACCGTTGTATGAACCACCAAGAATCAAAGGCTCAGCAAATACTTGCAGACCACCGATAGTTCCAACAATCAAAACGAATGTGATGGTGTTACGAAGTGATGGCAGTGTCACATAGATGAACTGCTTCCACTTGTTAGCTCCATCAAGGGAAGCTGATTCATAAAGCTCACCTGGGATAGCCAACATCGCTGCTAAGAAGATCAGCGCGTTGTATCCGGTCCAACGCCAAACAATCATCGCTGCAATAGCAATGTGGCTTGATGTTGTTCCTTGAATAAAGTCAACGTGTTCAAAACCAAGAGCACCAATGATGATGTTGATCATTCCAAAGTCACGACCGAATAGCTGACCGAACACAATCGCGATAGCTAGAACAGATGTGATGTTTGGAACCAGAAGAATAGTTCTCCAGAAAGTTGAACCTCTAAGACTTGGGTTGTGCAAAATTGCTGCAAGTCCAATAGAGAAGATCAACATTGGAATAGTTGATAGCAACCAGATGTCCAAAGTGTTTACTAGAGCATTCCAGAAACGATCATCCGCAATCAGTTCAGTGAAGTTCGCTAAACCAATGAACTCCTGGGTACCAAGAGCATCCCAGTTGAAGAATGCGATGTAAACAGAATAAATAATTGGTGCTAAACCAAAGATTAAGAACATCACAAAGAACGGTGCTGTGAACAGGTAGCCCCAACGTCCGTTCAATGACAGAACCGCGTTCGGGTTGTTCAGTTTCTTATTAGGCTTAGCTGGCTTCCAAGGTGATGGTGGCTTGGATTTGCCAGTCTTAGCCACAGTTGCTTGTGACATTTTTGTTCTCTCTGGTTAAGACTTAACTATTTACACTTGCCCGCGTCAGCAATACCTTTAGCAAATGCTTTCGCTGGAACTTTTTCTTTTCCGTTAGCAACAAGTGAGATAGCTGATCCCATTGCCATGTCGATGCAACGCTGCAACTTACCTTCGAAGATTGGCTTTAGCTTCTGAACACCAGTAGCGTAAATCTTTCCGGTAGGTGCGTTGTTGAAGAATGGGTCCTTGAATCCAACTAGATCAACGTCTTTGTATAGCGAAGGTGTTGACGGGAATAGACCGTAGATCTGGAAAACCTTCAACTGCTGCGCAGGAGCTAGGTACCAAGAAATGAAGTCCCAAGCTTCTTGCTTGTGCTTTGCACCCTTAGGAATGGTTAGCTGGCTACCACCTTGGTTACCGCCACCACCAGGAACGCTAGCAATGTCCCACTTACCCTTGGTTGTTGGTGCCTGCCCCTTGATGTAGTCCATCATCCAAGCTGGAGCCAACATAACTGCGAAGGTTCCCTTTGACATACCTACGTTCCAGTCAGATGAGAACTGACCGATACGAGTTCCGATGCCAGCTTTAGAAGCAGAAACTGTTGTGTCGAATGCAAGCTTCACGCGAGGGTTGGTCTTGTAAACAAGCTTTCCGGTGTCTGTTCCGTCATTCTTGTAATACTTCTCTGTTCCCTGGTTCATAACTGCTGGGTAAATTGTTCCAACGTTATCCATGAAGCCAACGTTGGCTTTCTTCTGTGCTGCAGTAAGTTTCGCCATGTACTTCTTACCAAATTCAATGAACTTAGGCCAGGTGTTCCATGCAGCGCTGACCTTGTCGCGAGCATAAGGAAGACCCTTCGCCTTGAAAAGATCCCAACGGTAAGCAACTTCCAAACCTCCGACGTCAGTTGGAATACCAATCACGCTGTCGTTGTAACCAACACCGTGCTCCCAACGCCAAGCTAGGTAGTCCTTCTTGAGATCTGTTGCAGACTTATTGCCAACAGATGTGCGCATGGTGCGAAGGTCCACGAAACACTGTGGGTACGCACGCCAGAAACCTGAGTAAGAAATTTCTACAGCTGCAATGTCTGGGTTACCAGCACCACCGGCAGCACACTGGGTGTATAGAGCTGTTCCGTTTAGAGCATCAAGATCTGATTTCTTGATGCTTAGTTTGATTTCAGGGTGAAGCTTCTTGTAATCAGCAACAAGTGCTGGCTGAATTACGTCACCAAAAGTGTTGACAGATATCACAGTGCAGTCGTTTGTGTCTGAAGTGGCGTTAGTACAGTCAACAACTGCGCTCGCCGGAGAAATTGCGCCTAGTGCGCCGATGGAAAGAATCCCTGCAGTCAAAACTGCTGTGACCTTTACTGAGAACCAGTTCTTTGACATTACATGCTCCTACTGAGGGTTGCCTCCCCTTTTAGTTGTTGTGCGACAACTAATTAGGGAGGCCTACTTCCTCGGTTATAAGGTTTGTAGTAAACTGCGAAAGCGGTTTCACAGTAAGACAAGTTTGACGTGAAAGCGGTTTCTTAGCAATCCGAGAAGCCCTTTTCAAGTCAACCGTTACCAAAAAGTAATCATTCTTAAGCAGCTCTAGGGCTGACACTTGAATATAGAGATAGAAGAGGTAGGCCGTGAAAACCCAGACCAAGATCCGCGCAACTGTTGCCAGTTTGGCTCTAATAACAGTGCTATTTAGCGCTGTCAGCGCTGACGCTACCTCCCCTAGAACAGCAGCTCCGGTCAAAGAGCGTATCCTTTGGACTCAGTCCTTCAACGAGAAGGCTGGCACCAAGGTTGACCCTAAGGTTTGGTCATACAACACCGGTGCTGGTGGTTGGGGTAACAACGAACAGCAGTTTTACACCAGCAAGGCAGCTAACATCTCAACCGACGGTAAAGGCAGCCTTGTTATTAGCGCTGTAAAACTTGACGTAGATGACCCTAAGAACGCATACATCACTAACTGGTGCATCGATTGTGTTTACTCAAGCGCCAGGGTTATGACCAAAGACAAAATTGGTTTCAAATATGGAAGCATTTCAGCAAGAATTCAGAACCCTGAAGGTGTTGGCATGTGGCCAGCTTTCTGGATGTTAGGTGCGCCTCGAGCTAGCTGTGATGGTTGGCCTTCATGTGGCGAAATTGACATTGTTGAAGCTAGAGGATCTCAGCCTTACCACTCTGTATCTTCTTTGCATGGACCTGACTATTCAGGTGGCTCTGCAATAAGCCACTATTACTTCTCAGGTAACACGGCCCTTACCGCTGGCTACCACACTTACCGAGTTGACTGGTTGCCTAACTCAATCAAGTTCTACGTTGACAACAAATTTGTTGGTGGAGAAACCAAGACATCACTTTCTCCTAGAG